>NZ_JAIUHK010000019.1:0-116139 GCF_020165075.1 Mesorhizobium sp. CA4 | reverse complement strand
CTCGGCAATCTGGCGCTGATCATCACCGGCGCGCTGGTCGGCTCCTCCGGCGCGATCCTGTCCTACATCATGTGCAAGGGCATGAACCGGAGCTTCATCTCGGTCATCCTCGGCGGCTTCGGCGGCGAGACGGCCGCCGTGGCCAGCGACGGTATCGAGCGAACCGTCAAGCAGGGCTCGGCCGACGACGCGGCTTATCTGATGATGAACGCGCAGAAGGTCATCATCGTGCCCGGCTACGGCATGGCGGTTGCCCAGGCGCAGCATGCGTTGCGCGAGATGGCCGACAAGCTCAAGGCCAACGGCGTCGAAGTGAAATACGCCATCCACCCGGTCGCCGGCCGCATGCCCGGCCACATGAACGTGCTTCTAGCCGAGGCCAACGTGCCCTATGACGAGGTGTTCGAGTTGGAGGACATCAACTCCGAGTTCGCCCAGGCCGACGTCGCCTATGTCATCGGCGCCAACGACGTCACCAACCCGTCCGCGCGCGACGACAAGTCCTCGCCGATCTACGGCATGCCGATCCTCGACGTCGACAAGGCCCGCACCTGCCTGTTCGTCAAGCGCTCGCTCGGCTCCGGCTATGCCGGCATCGACAACACGCTGTTCTATAAGGACGGCACCATGATGCTGCTCGGCGACGCCAAGAAGATGACCGAGGAAATCGTCAAGGCGATGGATCACTGATCCAGCCGCAGTTTCTGCAACAAAAAAGCCCGGTGGATGCCGGGCTTTTTTGTAGCAGAAACTGTCGGCCGAGCCCCGCTCAAATATCCAGATTGGCCACCGACAGTGCATTGTCCTGGATGAACTCGCGCCGTGGCTCCACCTCGTCGCCCATCAGCCGCGAGAACAGCGAGTCCGCGTCCGTCGCGTCGTTGACCTTGACCTGCAACAGCGAGCGCACATTCGGGTCCAGCGTGGTCTCCCAGAGCTGCTCGGCATTCATCTCGCCGAGGCCCTTGTAGCGCTGCATGGTGAGACCCTTGCGGCCGGAGGCGAACACCGCGTTGAGCAGCGCCAGCGGCCCCGAAACCAGCTCCGAGGTTTCTTTCCGACGCAAGCTCGGCTGTTCGCCATAGACTTCCGCCAGGCGCGGCGCGTAGCGGTCGAGCTGGCGCGCATCGGCCGAATTGATCAGCCCGCCATCGAGCTGCACCACGTCCTTGACGCCGCGCACGGTACGCTCGAAGACATAGCCACCCGAGCCGTCATTGGAGGTTGACAGCCGGCCGGTCCAGCCGCGCTCGGTTTCCTCGGCGATCATGTCGAGACGCAGGGAGACGCGCTCCGCCATGGCGTTGGCGCGGCCGAGATCGGCAAGCACATCGGCGTTGAGCGCGCCGGCGATCGCCGCCTGCTCGACGACGCTGCGGTTGTAGCGTGTGTGCAGCCCGTTGATCAGCTGGCGCACCGCCAGCGCGTCGTCGATTGAGGCGCGCAGGTCCTGCCCCGTCCGCACCTCGCCGGAGGCGAGCACCAGCGAGGCCTCATCCAGCCCGGACTCGATCAGGTATTCCTCATAGGCGCTCTCGTCCTTGAGATATTGCGAGCTCTTGCCCCGCGTCACTTTGTAGAGCGGCGGCTGGGCGATGTAGAGATGGCCGCGCTCGATCAGCTCCGGCATCTGCCGGAAGAAGAAGGTGAGCAACAGCGTGCGGATGTGGGCGCCGTCGACGTCGGCGTCGGTCATCAGGATGATCTTGTGGTAGCGCAGCTTGTCGGCGTTGAACTCGTCCTTACCGATAGAGGTGCCGAGCGCGGTGATCAGCGTGCCGATCATTTCGGAGGAGAGCATGCGGTCGAAGCGCGCCCGTTCGACGTTGAGGATCTTGCCGCGCAGCGGCAGGATCGCTTGGTTCTGGCGCGAGCGACCGCCCTTGGCGGAGCCGCCGGCCGAGTCACCCTCGACGATGAAGATTTCCGATTTTGCCGGGTCGCGCTCCTGGCAGTCGGCGAGCTTGCCGGGCAGCGAGGTGACGCCGAGCGTGCTCTTGCGCGTGATGTCGCGCGCCTTGCGCGCAGCTTCGCGCGCCGCGGCCGCCTGGATCACCTTCTCGACCACGACCCTGCCTTCGCTCGGATGCTCTTCCAGCCAGGTGCCGAGCGCCTCGTTGACCAGGCTCTCCACCACCGGGCGCACCTCGGACGAGACCAGCTTGTCCTTGGTCTGCGAGGAGAATTTCGGGTCCGGCACCTTGACCGATAAAACCGCGGTCAGGCCTTCGCGGCAATCGTCGCCGGTCAGCGACACCTTTTCCTTCTTGGTCTGGCCGGAGGCTTCGCCATAGCCGGTGATCTGCCGGGTCAGCGCCGCGCGGAAGCCCGCCAGATGCGTGCCGCCGTCGCGCTGCGGAATGTTGTTGGTGAAGGCCAGCACATTCTCGTGGTAGCTGTCGTTCCACCACATCGCGACCTCGACGGTGATGCCGTCGCGCTCGGCGCGGATGGCGATCGGCGTCTCGATCAGCGGCTTCTTCACCCGGTCGAGATATTTGACGAACTCTTCCAGGCCGCCGTCATAGTGCAGCTCATGGCGAACCAGGTCGGCATGGCGCGCATCGGTCAGGATGATGTGCACGCCGGAATTGAGGAAGGCAAGCTCGCGCAGGCGATGCTCCAACGTGCCGAAATCGAATTCGATCATGCTGAAGGTTTCGGCCGACGGGAAGAAGGTAATCTCGCTGCCGCTGCGGCCCTCATAAGTGCCGGGCTGTTTGTTCTGCTCATATGTGCCGGTCACCTTCAACGGCGCGTCGGCATTGCCATGCGTGAAGCTCATCTCGAAGATTTCGCCGTTGCGGCGGATCTTGAGCTTGAGCCATGCGGAAAGCGCGTTGACCACCGAGACGCCGACGCCGTGCAGGCCGCCGGAAACCTTGTAGGAGTTCTGGTCGAATTTGCCGCCGGCATGCAGCTGCGTCATGATCACTTCGGCTGCCGAAACACCCTCTGAGGAGTGGATATCGGTCGGAATGCCGCGGCCATTGTCGATTACGGTCACCGAACCATCGGGGTTGAGCGTCACTGAAACGAGGTCGGCGTGGCCCGCCAGCGCCTCATCGATGGCGTTGTCCACCACCTCATAGACCATGTGATGCAGGCCCGAGCCGTCATCGGTGTCGCCGATATACATGCCTGGACGCTTGCGCACGGCATCCAACCCCTTCAAAACCTTGATGGAATCGGCGCCGTACTCGGCTTCCACGCCAATGGCGCTTTCGGTCTGGTCGCTCATGAATACCTGTCTGATTGATGTCGATGGTCCGGCGCGGGAAAGTCACCCCGAATCGCGCCGTTTTGATGTCCTAGATATAGGCGCAAACGGCTGGTTTTCCAAGGTTTGCGGCCATTTTGCCGGCTTGGCGAGTGGTCTTCCAGGCCGGCGCGGGATGCTGGCCTGTGCAGGTGGGCATTCGATCGCGAAAGCCGCGCCGATACGCAGCCTCGCAAGTGCCGCACTGGAGGCTTCCGTGCCTATGCGGCGGCCCGCAATGTCTTCAGGGCCTCGCTCCAGCGGGACAACTCGTCGAGCATCGTCTTTGCGCCTCCCAGCACCTGTTCGCTGGGATGGTATGCGCGGTTCTGGTCAAGCAGCGTCGCATAAGCCGGCAGCGCCACGCCTTCCGGGATCGGCATGACGCCGACGGAGGTGAGCAGTGGCTTCAGCGCCTGCGCCGCGCGCAGGCCGCCCGAGACGCCGCCATAGCTGAAGATCGCTGCCGGCTTGTAGCGCCATTCATGGATAAGATAGTCGATGGCGTTCACGATCGCGGGCGCCACGAAGTAGTTGTACTCAGGCGCCACGAATACGAAGGCGTCGGCGGCGTCGATCGCCTTCGACCAGGCCTTGGTATGGTCGTTCTCATATTTGCGCAGGCGCGGATGGTGCGGCTCGTCGAGGATCGGCAGGTTGAACGCGGCAATGTCGGTCAGCACCGGCTCGAACTTGCCGTGCTCGCGCGCGAAGCCCTCCAGCCACTCGCCGAAGATCGGACCGGCGCGCCCCGGCCGCGTGCTGTCGATGATGATGTCCAGACGATGCTTCATGGGCGGGCTCCTGCTTGGCGGTATCCATTGGTGACTAACGCAGGCGGCCGCCGGTAACAAGCAGCGATTGGCTGATGCTGGTCATTCCGTCGAGACGGCGATCGTATGCTGCCGCCCGGTTCACATGGACGCCGGTCTTGTCGGGCACTACATTCGGCGCTGACAGCGGAGCATGCTTCATGGACACCAAGCCCGCCCCTTTTGTGCCGCCGGCGCCCAAGCCGCGCACAAAGCCGCCTTCGACGCTGGAGATGATGCGCATCGTCTACCGCAATCCGCTCGAGCTGTGGGGCGAGCATACCTACAACGAGCCCTGGATCTCGGTGACCGGCATCGGCGGCCCTCTGGTCATCGCCAACGATCCCGGCCTCATCCGCCATGTGCTGATCGATAACGCCAAGAATTACAAGATGGCGACTGTGCGCCAGCTGATCCTGCGCCCGATCCTGCGCGACGGGCTGCTGACCGCCGAAGGCGAGGTGTGGAGGCGCTCGCGCAAGGCGATGGCGCCGGTGTTCACACCGCGCCACATCTTCGGCTTCGCCGGGCCGATGCTGAAGCGCACGCTGGATTTCGTCACCCGCTACGAGGCCGGCGGCATGACCGATGTCGCGCATGACATGACGCTGCTCACCTACGACATCCTCGCCGAAACGCTGTTTTCCGGCGAGATCGCCGGCGAGCCCGGCAGCTTCGCCAAGGAGATCGACCGCCTGTTCGAGACCATGGGCCGTGTCGACCCGCTTGACCTTCTGCGCGCGCCGGAATGGCTGCCGCGGCTAACCCGCATCCGCGGCCGCAAGACCATGGCCTATTTCCGCAATATCGTGGCGAACACAGTGAAGATGCGCGAGGAGCGGCTGAAGCGCGATCCCGACGGCGTGCCGCAGGATTTTCTCACGCTTCTGCTGCGCGCCGAGGGGCCGGACGGGCTGACCCGCGCCGAGGTCGAGGACAACATCATCACCTTCATCGGCGCCGGCCATGAGACGACCGCGCGGGCGCTGGGCTGGACCATCTATTGCCTCGCCGAGGCGCCCTGGGAGCGCGACAAGGTCGAGCAGGAGATCGACGTCGTGCTGGCGCGCGAGCCCGATCCGACCAAGTGGCTGGATGACATGCCGCTCACCCGCGCCGCTTTCGAGGAGGCGCTGCGGCTCTATCCGCCGGCGCCCTCGATCAACCGCGAGCCGATCGAGCCGGAGACCTGGAACGGTCTCTATATCCCGAAATATGCCGCCGTGCTGGTGATGCCCTGGGTCGTGCATCGCCACAGAAAACTCTGGGACAGGCCGGACGCCTTCCTGCCGGAGCGCTTCCATCCGGAAAACCGCGACCGGATCGATCGCTTCCAGTACCTGCCCTTTGGTGCCGGCCCGCGCGTCTGCATCGGCGCCAGCTTCGCCATGCAGGAGGCGATCATCGCGCTGGCGATCCTGCTGTCACGCTTCCGCTTCGATGTGACGGCTGAGACCCGGCCGTGGCCGGTGCAGAAGCTCACCACGCAGCCGCAGGGCGGCCTGCCAATGCAGGTCTCCCGGCGGGCGTAGAGCTGTTTCAAGAGCATGGTCCCGAAAAGTGGGAACCGGTTTTCGGAAAAGATCATGCTTTGACAAAAAGTTAGATCAGTGTGGCGATTCAACGAAACGTCATCCTGATCTAACGGTCGGCGATCGGCCGGCGCTGCTGGAATTGGCCGGCGGCGCGGAAGCGCCAGAGATAGCTGGGCAGGATGGTGGCGATCGCCTGCGGCTGGATGCCCAGCCCGGCAAGCGTCCTCGCGGCCTTGACGGCTTCGTCCGAGACCACGTTGTCCTCACGTAACTGCAGCACCTGGTCCTTGGTCAAGAGCGGATTGGGCAGCAGCTGAAGGATCGACGCCTGGATGTTCGCCACCCACCACGGCACCGGCACCAGGAGGCGCCTGCGGTCGATCACGGCAAGCATTTCCTCCATGCATTCCTTGAAGGTCAGCACCTGCGGGCCGCCGAGTTCATAAATCTGGCCGCCCTTGACATTGCCGTCGACCGAGCGCGCGATCGCTTCGGCGACGTCGCCGACATAGACCGGCTGCAGCTTGTTCTGCCCGCCGCCGATCAGCGGCAGGATGGGCGACAGGCGCGCCATGCCGGCGAAGCGGTTGAAGAAGCGGTCCTCCGGTCCGAAATTGATCGACGGCCGGAAGATGACGGCATCCTGAATCGTCTCGAATACCGCCTTTTCGCCCAGCGCCTTGGTGCGGGCGTACTCGGACGGCGAATTGAGATCGGCGCCGAGCGCCGAGATCTGGGTGAGGCCGGCGCCGACCGAGCGCGCGGCCTCACCGACGGCGCGCGCGCCGAAATCGTGCACGGCGCCGAATTTCTGGCGCCCGGTCTCATGCAGGATGGCGACTAGGTTGACGACATGGTCGGCGCCCTGCACGGCGCGGTCCACCGACCAGCGCACGCGCACATTGGCCTGCACGGGCTGGATCTGGCCGACATTGCCCAGCGGCTGCACATGGCCGGCAAGGTCGGGCCGCCGGCAGGCGACCCGGATGCGATAGCCGCGCTTGGCGAGCGCGCGCACCACATGGCGACCGACGAAGCCCGAGCCGCCGAAGACGACGACGAGCTTGGGGGTCTGCAGGATTTCGGTCATGACTGGCTCCGCGCGAATGCTTGGCTGAAGCCGTTTCTTAATCCGTTTCTCGCCAAAGGCAAAGAGCGACCGGAAGTCGCCGTCGGCTTGATTTCGCTGCTCTCAAGAAGCGGGGTTTTCCGGGCAGTGTCCACGCCTAAACGCCTGGCGCAGCACCGCCAACCGCGAGCCGGACAAAGCCAAGGCGGCTCGCGGCGTAGGGTGCCGGATATGGGTGCGTCAGGCCGGGAAAAGTGCAACAGGGCAGCGAAAATCAGGCCGAATAGCGCTCGGCGAATTCCGAAATGCGCTGCACGACGGCTCTGGATGTGGTGATGCCGCGCGCCTTTGCCTTCTCCGCGGCTTCGGCGCGAGAGCGGCCGGGAATATGCACGCCATAACGCCGCCGCAGCCGGTCGAGCTGGTCCGTCATGCGCCGCTCGAAATCCGGGTCGAGCAGTTTTGGCTCGATGGCCAGAACGAAAAGGCCGGTGCCGGGGCTCTCCACCCCATCGGTGAACCAGGGCGCGTCGAGCGACCAGTTGGCGCCGGAAATGCCTGCGGCCAGCACTTCGACCATCAAGGCGATGTTGGCGCCGCGCTGGCCGCCAAAGGCAAGCATCGCGCCTTTCATCGCTGCCGCAGGATCGGTGGTCGGGTTGCCGCTGGCATCCAGCGCCCAGCCTTCGGGGATCTTCTTGCCGTCCTCGGCCGCTTTGCGGATGTTGACGAAGGCGGTGGCGCTCGATGACTGATCGATGACCAGCGGCGGCCCCTCGCCGGCGGGCGACGCAAAGGACATCGGATTGGTGCAATAGACCGGCTTGACCGAGCCCGAGCCGGCAAGCACTGCCGGCCCGTTGGTGGCGGCGAAGGACACCAGCCCCTGTTCCGCCAGCCGACCGGTGAAATAGCCGAGCGCCCCGCACGTATAGGCGTTCTTCTGCGAGAAGATCGAGACGCCGAACAGTTTTGCCGCCTTGACCAGGTCGTCGATCGTGCGGTCGAAGCCGGTATGGGCAAGACCGCGGCGCGCGTCGGAGAGATAGACTGCAAGCGCCGGCCGGGTGATCACCGGATCGGCATTGCCGTCGATGCGGCCGGCTTCGAGCGCCTCCAGATAGTCGATGAAATGCGACAACCCCACCGTCGACAGGCCTTCGGCTTCGGCGGCGATAATCGAGGCGGTCAGCGACTGTGCCGCCTCCTCATTGGCGCCGGCGCCAAGCGCCGCCATCCGGCATAGGCCTGTTGCCTGGGCGAGGGTGAGTTGCATACTGCCTCTGGTGAATGGTGAATAGTCAATGGTGAATGGTAATCAGTGAGAAGTCATAGGTAAGGCGAATCGAGGCCTATTCACCATTTTTCCATTCACCATTCACTATCCGATCTTTACCGGAATCCGCGCCTCGATCCGGCTGAAGACGAAGACCAGGATGCCGGTGATCGTCATATAGATCAGCGCCAGGAGCAGCAAAGGCTCGTAGGTCAGATAGGTGTCCTGGCGCACCTTGGAGGAGACGGCGAAGATATCGATGACGCTGATCGTCGCCACCAGCGGTGTCGACTTCAGCTGCAGCACCGTCTCGCCGGTCAGCGTCGGCAGCGCCCGGTAGAAGGCTTGCGGCAGCCAGATGCGGCGGAAGATTTTCCAGCGGCTCATGCCGAAGGCGCGAGCGGCCTCGAGCTGGCCTCTCGGAACGCCGGCGAAGGCGCCGCGCATCACCTCGCCCTCATAGCCGGCGAAGGAAAAGGTCAGCGCCACCACGGCATAGGGCCAGGCCTGCCTGAGATACGGCCATAGCCAGGATTCACGGATCCACGGATATTGCGGAAAGATCGAGCCGAGGCCGTAGTAGAGCAGCCAGAGCTGCAGGAGCAGCGGCGTTCCCCGGATGATGGTGCAGAAGGCTTTTGCCGGCGCCGAGAACCAGATCGGTCCTCCGGCCTGGGCGAGCCCGAGCGGCACCGCAAGCGCAAAGCCCAGCGCGCAGGTGACGGCGAGGATCCAGAGCGACCGCCATAGACCTATCAGGCCCATTTCCCAATATTGCGGCAGCCAGTCCCAGCGCATGAAGAAGGCTGCGCAGAGCACCAGCGTCAACGCGATCAGGATAAGAACGATGCGGTGCGGCTTGAGCCAGATTGAGGCCCGCGCCGCCATGTTTATCGCGACGGCTTCGGCCGACATCAGCGCGCCTCCTTGACGGAGGGCATGCCGCGCCGCGACCAGGCTTCGACGCGGCCGATGATCAGGTTGGAGAAGAGCGTGAGCGCGAGATAGAGCGCGCCGGCCGCAAGGTAGAAGAGCAGATAGGCCTTGGTGACGCCGGCCGCCTGGCGCGTCGCCAGCGTCAGTTCGAAGAAGCCGACGACGGCAAGCAGCGCGGTGTCCTTCGTGGCGATCAGCCAAAGATTGGCAAGGCCGGGGATGGCGAAGGGCAGCATGGCCGGCAGCGTGATGCGCCGCAGCATCAGGCCGGGCGACATCCCGTAGGCGCGGGCGGCCTCGATCTGGCCTTGCGGGATGGCGAGGATAGCGCCGCGGATGACTTCGGTCGAATAGGCGCCCTGCACGAAACCCAGCACGAAAATGCCGGCCGCGAGCCCGCTGATGTCGACACGGCTGCAGCCGATCGCCGTCAGCATCTGATTGATGAGATCTGTCCCGGCATAATAGAGCAATAGGATCAGCACCAGTTCCGGCACGGCGCGCACGATGGTCGTGTAGACCGCGAGCAGATCGCGCGTCACCGGGCCGCCATAGAGCTTGCCGAAGGCGCCGGCGGTGCCGATCATGAGGCCGAGGCAGGTGGCGCCCACGGCGATCTCGATCGAATGCAGCAGCCCGACAAGCAGCGTGCCGCCCCAGCCGGGCGCCACGGGCGACAGGAGTTCCATGATGCCGGCCGCGGAGGCCGGAAGAAAGGCATCGATCAGCTTCGCCCCCGGATTGCTGGCAAGCCGCTGATCATCGGATCAGCGACTTGCATGCGTGGCAAGGTCGGGCACGGCGCGCGCCATGCCCTCACTCGTGTGCGAGAGGGCTCAGTTCGACTGCGTGGCGCCGCCATAGATGTCGAAGTCGAAATATTTCTTCGAGATCTCGTCATACTTGCCGTTGGCGCGGATCGCCTTGATGCCGGCGTTGAACTTTTCCTTGAGCGCGGTGTCTTCCTTGCGGACGCCGACGCCAACGCCCGGTCCGAGCACTTCGTCGTCCGGGGCCACCATGCCCTTCAGGTCGCAGCAGGCCTTGCCCTGGTCGGTCTTGAGGAATTCGCCGAGCGCGATCGAGTCGGCCTGCACCGCGTCGATACGGCCGGCGGCCAGATCGTTATTGGCTTCGTCCTGCGTCTGGTATTCCTTGATCTCCTGCGCGCCGGTGAAGTGCTTCTTGGCGTAGACCGCATGCACCGTAGACACCTGGACGCCGATCACCTTGCCCTTGAGGTCGTCCGGCGTGGCGCCGAATTTCTGGTCCTTCGGCCCGATGATCGCGGTCGGGGTGTTGTAGTACTTGTCCGAGAAGTCGATCGTCTTCTTGCGTTCGTCGGTGATCGACATGGAGGAGACGATGGCGTCGATCTTCTTGGTGGTCAGCGCCGGGATGATGCCGTCCCAGGCAACCGGCGTGATGACGCAGTCGAGCTTCTCCTCGGCGCAGACGGCGTTGACGAAGTCGATTTCCCAACCCACCCATTTGCCGCTGGCATCGGGCGAGGTGAAGGGCGGATAGGGTTCGGCGGCGATGCCGATCTTGACCTGCTCGGCCTTAGCCACGCCGCCCATCGCTGCGACGCCGATAAGCAGCGCCGCGCCGAAGGTCTTGAGAACAGTCTTCATGTCAGGACTCCCAGTTTGTTGTTGTTCCCGGTTTTTCGCTCCGCTGATGCCGGCTAGCCGACATTGCGGAGGAATTGTTTGAGCCTTTCGGATTTGGGAGCGCCGAACAATTGTTCCGGCGGACCTTCTTCCTCGATCAGCCCGTTGTAGAGATAGACGACATGCGTCGCGACCTCGCGGGCGAACTTCATTTCATGCGTCACCAGCACCATGGTGCGCCCCTCGCGCGCCAGGTCGCCGATCACCTTCAGCACCTCGCCGACCAGCTCGGGATCGAGCGCCGACGTCGGCTCGTCGAACAGCATGACGCGCGGATTGATCGCCAGCGCCCGGGCGATCGCGGCGCGCTGCTGCTGTCCGCCGGACAGGAAGGCCGGATAGACGTCGCGCTTCTCCGCCAGCCCGACGCGGGCAAGCAGCTTCTCGGCCTGGGCGATCGCCTCGTTTCGCTTGACGCCCAGTACATGCACCGGAACCTCGATGACGTTCTCGATCAGCGTCATGTGGCTCCACAGGTTGAAATTCTGGAACACCATGCCGAGCCGCGTGCGGATACGCTCGATCTGCCTGCGGTCGGCCGGAACGGTGTGGCCGTGGCTGTCGGCCTTGAGCTTGATCTCCTCGCCATTGACCCGAATGATGCCGCTGGTCGGGTTCTCCAGGCAGTTGATGCAACGCAGAAGCGTCGATTTGCCGGAGCCGGAGCCGCCGATGATGGCGACCACCTCGCCGTCGCGCGCCGACAGCGAAACGCCCTTCAGCACGTGCAGCTGGCCGAACTTCTTATGCAGGTTTTCGACGTGGATGGCTTCGGCGGCGCCGTTTTGCGCCTCGCCGGATCGGACTGCGGCAGCTTCCACCGCGCTCACCGGGTGACCTCTATTGGGCCGACGGCAGGTCGTCGAACGTCCATCCGGCTAATCAACATACGCTGTCCTGCCCACTCCAGACTTCAGCATGGACCCGACAGCGCGAGCCCGTCAATCCCGCTCATTACGGCACTTGCGGCGTTGTTGTGCAAGTGTATAAATAGCCTCTCATGAAATTTTTTCGATTTTTTTCAGCATAAAAGGGCATCCATGAGCGCTTTCGGATCACAGTCCATGGCGGCGCCGCTGCGGCGTGTGCTGATGCGTTCGGCAGCCAATGCCATGCGCGACGCCGACAGGGCTGCCTGGCACTATGGGCCGGGGTTCAACCCGGCGAAAGCCGCCGCGCAGCACGCGGCCCTTGCCGAACTGGTGGTGGCTTCCGGCGCCGAGATCGAGTGGATCGAGGACAAGGCCGACGGCCTTTCGGATTCAGTGTTCACGCATGACCCGTCGCTGATGACCGACCGCGGCGCGCTGATCCTGTCCATGGGCAAGCCGTTGCGCGCCAAAGAGCCCTCGCTGCATGAGGAAACCTACAAAAGGCTGGGCATTCCGATCCTCGGCCGCGTCGAGGCTCCCGGCCAAGTCGAAGGTGGCGACTGCGTATGGGTGGATGCCCGCACGCTGGCGATCGGGCGCGGTGTGCGCACCAACCAAGAGGGCATTCAGCAGGTTGCCAACCTGCTGACGCCGCTGGGCATTTCGGTCTACGGCTTCGATCTGCCGCTGTGGCAGGGCGAAGAGGCGTGCCTGCATCTGATGTCGGTGATCAGCCCGCTGGCCGACGACCTCGCCCTGGTCTATTCGCCGCTTTTGCCGGCGCCGTTCTACCAGATGCTGAAGGCGCGGGGCATCCGCCTGGTCGAAGGCCACCCGCAAGAGTTTGCCGCCTCCAATGGCCTCAGCCTGAACGTGCTGCCGACCAGCCCGTTGAAGGTCATTGCCGTGGCAGGGTTCCCAAAGACCAAAGCCGCCATGGAAGCCGCCGGCTGCACGGTCGAGATATTCGAGGCGGATGCGCTCTGCATCGCCTGCGAAGGCGGGCCGACATGCCTGACGCGGCCGATCCTGCGCCAATGAGTGCGCGCCGCAAGTTCCGCCGCGAGGGCGAGGAGCGGCGGCGGCAGGATCTGATCGATGCCACCCTGGACAGCGTGGCGAAACATGGCCTTGAGGGCGCTACCTTGCGCACCATCGCCTTGCGTGCCGGCGTCACCGCCGGGCTAATCCGCCACTATTTCCCCGGCAAGGAAGATTTGCTGCAGGAGGCCTATGCGACATTGATGGGTCGCATGACCGAGCAGGCGAAAGCGGCTTTGGCCATGGAGGACGCCTCGCCGCGCCAACGCCTCGCCGCTTTCGTCACCGCCAACCTCGACGCGCCGATCATCGACCAGCGGGTGTTCTCGCTCTGGGCGACCTTCATCGGCCGCGCCGGAGCGGATCCGACGCTCGCCCGCGCCCATCGCGAAGGCTATCTCGGCTTTCGCAACGAGGTGGAAGCGGTTGTCGCCGAAGTGCTCGCCGCCGAACGGCGCAAGCCGGACGCGGCCGAGCTGCGCCATCATGCCATTGCCATCAACGCGATCATCGACGGGCTCTGGATCGAAGGCTGCCTGGCCGGCGAGATGTTCTCGCCCGGCGAGCTGGCGGCGATCGGCATCAAGGCCGTCGAGGCCGAACTCGGCCTTGGGCCACTTGAGCTAAAGGGAGGAAACCAATGACCACCATCGGCGAGGCGCTGATCACGCTGCTCGAGGCGCATGGCGTCGACACTGTTTTCGGCATTCCGGGCGTGCATACGGTCGAGCTCTATCGCGGGCTGGCGCGCTCGAATATCCGCCATGTCACGCCGCGCCACGAGCAGGGCGCCGGCTTCATGGCCGACGGCTATGCGCGCGCCGGCGGCCGGCCGGGCGTCGCCTTCGTCATCACCGGACCGGGCCTCACCAACACCATCACCGCCATGGGCCAGGCGCGCGCCGATTCGGTGCCCATGCTGATCATCTCCGGCGTCAACGCCACCGATACGCTCGGCAAGGGGCTGGGCTTCCTGCATGAACTGCCCGACCAACGCGGCATGATGGAGAAGGTGGCGCTGTCTTCCGAGCGCATTACCGAGGCCGGGCAACTGCCTGGCGCGCTCGCCCGCGCCTTCGCGCTGTTTTCGTCGGCGCGGCCGGGGCCGGTGCATATCGAGATTCCCACCGATGTCATGGTCAAGCCCGCCGACGGCATAGCGGCGGCGCTGAGCAATGCTGCGCCGCCCGCCCCGGACGCGGCGGCGGTCGCCGAAGCGGCGAAGCTGATCAAGGCCGCCACCCGCCCGCTTATCCTTTCGGGCGGCGGCGCCAGGAAAGCCGACGCGGCGCTGCGGCGCCTGGCCGAGACGCTTGGCGCGCCCGTCGTCGAGACGGCCAATGCGCGTGGCCTGCTGCATGGCCATCCGCTTTGCGTGCCGGCCAGCCCCAGCCTGAAGGCGGTGCGCGCGTTGATGGCGGACGCCGATCTGGTGATCGCCGCCGGCACCGAGTTCGGCCCGACCGACTATGACGGCTATGGCGACGGCGGCTTTGTGCTGCCGAAGAACCTGATTCGCATCGATATCGGCGCCGACCAGATCGCGCGCCGGCCGGTCACGGTCGGCATCCAGGCCGATTGCGCCGAAGGGATCGAAGCCTTGCTGTCGGCAATCGGGCCGGGTCATGCTGCGGCGAAGGACGGCGAAGTCCGTGCGGCCGCCGCGCGGAGGGCAGCGTGGGCCGAGCTGAAGCCCGAATACCTGGCGCAGGTTCGCGCCGTGGAGATGATCCGCGACGCGCTGCCGGGCGCCATCATCGTCGGCGATTCGACCCAGCCGATCTATGCCGCCAACCTCTATTACGACCACGACCGTCCCGGCGGCTGGTTCAACGCCGCGACCGGCTTCGGCGCGCTGGGCTACGGTCCGCCGGCGGCGATCGGCGCGGCACTTGCCGTGCCCGAGGCGCCGGTGGTGTGCCTCACCGGGGATGGCGGCTTCCAGTTCACCTTGCCGGAGATCGGCGCCGCGCTCGACGCCGAGACGCCGGTGATCTTCGTCGTATGGAACAATCGCGGCTATCGCGAGATCGAAACCTCGATGCTCGATGTCGGCGTCGAGCCGGTCGGCGTCTCGCCGGCGCCGCCGGATTTCTGCAAGCTCGCCGAAGCCTACGGCATTGAGGCCGAGCGCCTGACCGGGGTCGGCGGTCTGGTGGAGGCGCTGAAGCGCGCGCGGGCGGCGGCCAAGCCGCGCGTCATCGAAATCACCGTCGACTGAAGGCTGGTGCCACCGTTGCTCGGCCCATGCTGGCGCACCGCCAATTGGCGTCGCCTGCTACGGTTCGACGCATGCAAAGACGCTGCGCCAGCCATGTCGATATTTCAATTGAGTGACAGCGCGAAAGGCGCGACGTTCCAGCCTGGGGAGGCATAACCCAAGATATAATCATAAAAAAATGACAGGAGCGGTCTAAGTATGAAGGAAACGCTGAATGGCAGGCATGTCGTGGTGACGGGCGGCACTGGGGCGCTCGGCGGCGCGGTTGTCGGCAGGTTGCTGGAGCAAGGCGCGATCTGCCACGTGCCCAATGCCCACGCGGCGGCCCCGCCGCATTTTCCTTACGCAGCCCATGCCAGCGTGCATCTGGCGCACAATGTCGACCTGTCGGATTCGGCCAAGGTCGACGCCTTCTACCATCAGGTGCCCGCGCTCTGGGCCTCGATCCACCTTGCCGGCGGCTTCACCATGGCGCCGGTCGAAAAGATCGAGTCGGCTTCCTTCGCCGAAATGATGGACACCAACGCCCGCACGGCCTTCTTATGCAGCCGCGCCGCGGTGCGCTCGATGCTGGCGTCCAACACGGCCGGCCGTATCGTCAACGTCACCGCGCGGGCGGCGCTGGAACCGCGCAAAGGTTCGGGCATGGTCGCCTATACGGCGAGCAAGGCGGCGGTCGCGGCCATGACGGTCGCCATGGCCGAGGAGCTGAAGCACAAGGGCATCCTGGTCAACGCCGTGGCCCCCTCGACGCTCGACACGCAGGCCAACCGCGACAGCATGCCGGACGCCGATTTCAGCAAATGGGTCAGCCTCGAGGCCGCGGCCGAAGCGATCGCCTATCTCGCCTCACCCGCCAACCAGGCCATGAGCGGCACGCTGGTTCCGCTCTACGGCCGGGCCTGACAGCACAGATATTCCGATAAAAGAAATACCCCGCCGGATCGCTCCGGCGGGGTTTTTTGTCACTGCTCAGCGAAGAAGCTTAGTTGCCCTGCTTCTTCAGCGCCGCGCCCAGGATGTCGCCGAGCGACGCGCCGGAGTCGGTCGAGCCGTACTGGGCGACCGCTTCCTTTTCCTCGGCGATTTCCAGCGCCTTGATCGAGACCTGCAGCTTGCGGGTCTTCTTGTCGAAGGCGATGACGCGGGCGTCGACCTTCTGGCCGACGGTGAAGCGCTCGGGGCGCTGCTCGTCGCGGTCGCGCGAAAGGTCGGAACGCTTGATGAAGGTCTCGATGCCGCTGTCGACCAGCCGCACGTCCAGACCGCCATCCTTCACGCCGATGACCTCGCAGGTGACGACGGCGTTCTTGCGCAGCTCGCCGCTGGTGGCCGCTTCGCCGACCGTGTCACGGGCCAACTGCTTGATGCCGAGCGAGATGCGCTCCTTCTCGATGTCGACGTCGAGCACCTGCGCCTTGACCATGTCGCCGCGATTGTACTCTTCGATGACCTGCTCGCCCGGACGGGTCCAGTCGAGGTCGGAGAGGTGCACCATGCCGTCCACGTCGCCTTCCAGGCCGATGAACAGGCCGAACTCGGTCTTGTTCTTGACCTCGCCCTCGACCTGGCTGCCGACCGGATGGTTGCGCGCGAAGGCTTCCCACGGGTTCTCCAGCGTCTGCTTGAGGCCGAGCGAGATGCGGCGCTTGGCCGGATCGACCTCGAGCACGACCACGTCGACTTCCTGGGTCGTCGACAGGATCTTGCCGGGGTGCACGTTCTTCTTCGTCCACGACATTTCCGAAACGTGGATGAGGCCCTCGATGCCCGGCTCCAACTCGACGAACGCGCCGTAGTCGGTGATGTTGGTGACGGT
Organism: Mesorhizobium sp. CA4; assembly: GCF_020165075.1. Lineage (NCBI taxonomy): Bacteria > Pseudomonadati > Pseudomonadota > Alphaproteobacteria > Hyphomicrobiales > Phyllobacteriaceae > Mesorhizobium > Mesorhizobium sp. CA4. The sequence continues at coordinate 99,626 of NZ_JAIUHK010000019.1, read as the reverse complement.
GCCCTTGATCTTCTTGCCGATCGGGAACTTGGTGCCGATATCCGACCACGGATCCGACTCGAGCTGCTTCATGCCGAGCGAGATGCGGTGGGTTTCCTGGTTGATGCGGATGATCTGCACCTTGACCGTCTGGCCGATGTTGAGGATTTCGGTCGGATGGTTGACGCGGCGCCAAGCCATGTCGGTGACATGCAGCAGGCCGTCGATGCCGCCAAGGTCGACGAACGCACCGTAATCGGTGATGTTCTTGACCACGCCTTCGACCACCTGGCCTTCCTCGAGGTTCTGCACGATTTCCGAACGCTGTTCGGCGCGGCTCTCCTCGAGCACGGTGCGGCGCGATACCACGATGTTGCCGCGGCGGCGATCCATCTTGAGGATCTCGAAGGGCTGCGGGTTGTGCATCAGCGGGGTGACGTCGCGGATCGGGCGGATATCGACCTGGCTGCGCGGCAGGAAGGCCACGGCGCCGTCGAGGTCGACGGTGAAGCCGCCCTTGACCTGGTTGAAGATGACGCCTTCGACGCGCTCACCCTTGGTGAACTTCTCTTCGAGGCGCACCCAGCTCTCTTCGCGGCGAGCCTTCTCGCGCGACAGCATGGCTTCGCCAAGCGCGTTCTCGATGCGCTCGACATAGACTTCGACGGTGTCGCCGACCTTGAGGGAGGATTCCTTGCCCTTGGCGCCGAATTCCTTCAGCGGCACGCGGCCTTCGACCTTGAGGCCGACATCGATGATGGCCATGTCCTTTTCGATCGCGGTGATCGTGCCCCGGACGACCTGGCCCTCGCCGGAATGGCCGGCGGTGAATGATTCTTCGAGCATGCTCGCGAAATCGTCGCGAGACGGATTAGCAGCTGACATTGTTTCTCCTGGAATGCTCCGCGCGCTGGCGGAGCGGGCGCCGTGGGTTAGCGTTGCGTGAGCCTGCCGGCGTTCCGGGCTGAAGAGCCCTTGGCCACTTATTAAGTGGCAAGTCCGGCGCATGAAGAATGCTGGCAGGCTGGTGCGTGCCCGATATGGGTATTTTCGCCGCTCAAGGCAACCGAAAAGCCCGATCAGGCCTTGTTTCTCTTGGCGAGGACCTCGTCAACGATCGCCATCGCCGCCAGAAACGCGGCTTCTATAGCCATTTCGCTGGTATCAAGCAAGTGCGCGTCTGCCGCGGGCTTCAACGGCGAGTCGGCGCGGCCCATGTCGCGCTCGTCGCGGCGCTCGATGTCGGCGAGGATGGTAGCGAAATCGGCGCTGCCGCCCATGCTCTCGATCTCGGCCAGCCGGCGCCTGGCGCGCACTTCGGCGCTCGCCGTGACATAGAGCTTGATGTCGGCATCCGGGCACACCACCGTGCCGATGTCGCGGCCGTCGAGCACAGCACCCGGCGGCGCCTTGGCGAAAACCCGCTGCTTCTCGACCAAGATGCGCCGCACCGTCGGGATGACTGCGACCTTCGATGCCGCCTCGCCCACCGCATGCGCGGATAGCACTGTCCGGTCGAGGTTCGAGAGATCAACCTGCCGCGCCGCGGTCTCGGCCGCCGAGACATTATCTAGCGGCAGACCGAGCTCGAGCAGCTTATGGGCGACGGCGCGGTAGGTAAGGCCGGTGTCGAGCAGGTTCAGGCGATAGTGATCGGCGAGCCGGCGGGCGAGCGTGCCCTTGCCGGCGCCGGCGGGTCCGTCGATGGCGATGGTGAAGGGGGTGCTCATTGGCCGGCCACAGTGATCGAAGGAGGCGATGCAAATGGCGAGCGCCGCGATCCTTCACACCCCGCCAACGTCTCAAGTCGGCTCAATCTCATCGCCGTCACTCGATCTCCGCGCCCAGTCCCTTCATCAGTCCCATGAACTCCGGAAAGCTCGTCGCGATCATATTGGCGTCGTCGATGGTCACGGGCTTTTCCGTCGCCAGCCCCATCACCAGGAAGCTCATGGCGATGCGATGATCGAGATGGGTCTTCACGGCCGTATCGGGGCCGTTCGGATGAGCGCCCAGCCCCTTGCCGCCCGGTCTGCCGCGCACGGCGAGCGAAACTTCGCCCTCGGTGCAATCGACGCCATTGAGCTCCAGCCCATTGGCCACCGCCGCCAACCGGTCGGATTCCTTGACGCGCAATTCCTCCAGCCCCTGCATCAGTGTCTCGCCTTCGGCGAAGCTCGCCGCGACGGCCAGCACCGGATATTCGTCGATCATCGACGGCGCGCGTTCCGGCGGCACGATGACGCCCTTGAGTTCGGAGGAGCGCACGCGCAAATCCGCCACGTCCTCGCCGCCGGCATTGCGCGGGTTGAGGACGTCGATACGGCCGCCCATTTCCTGCAAGGTCATGAGCAGCCCGGTGCGGGTCGGGTTCATCAGCACGTTCTCGATGAGGATGTCCGAACCCGGCACGATCAGCGCCGCCACCAGCGGGAAGCCGGCGGAGGAGGGGTCGCCCGGCACGGCGATCGTCTGTCCGGTGAGCTTGCCCTGGCCCTCGATGAAGATGTGGCGCACGCCGCGCTCGTCAGTCTCCACGGTCAGGTTTGCGCCAAAGCCTTTCAGCATCTTTTCGGTATGGTCGCGCGTCATCACCGGCTCGATGACCGTGGTGATGCCCGGCGTGTTCAAGCCGGCAAGCAGCACCGCCGACTTCACCTGGGCCGACGCCATCGGCACGCGATAGGTGATTGGCGCGGCGTGCTTCGGTCCGCGCAGTGTGATCGGCATGCGGTCTCCGGGTGCTGCCCGCAGCACCTGCACGCCCATCTGGCGCAGCGGGTCGAGCACGCGGCCCATCGGCCGGCCGGAGAGCGAGGCGTCGCCGATGAAGGTCGTCTCCATGTCATAGGTGCCGACGAGGCCCATGGTGAGGCGCGAGCCGGTGCCGGCATTGCCGAAATCGAGCGGGCCCTCCGGTTGCAGCAGCGCGCCGTTGCCGGTGCCGCGGATCACCCATTCGGCGCCCGTCTTTTCGATATGCGCACCCATTGCCTTCATGGCGGCACCGGTGCGCATCACGTCCTCGCCCTCGAGCAGGCCGGTAATTCGGGTCTCGCCGGAGGCCAGGCCGCCGAACATAAAGGAGCGGTGCGAGATCGACTTGTCGCCCGGCACGCGCGCCGTGCCGGCAAGGGCAGGGGATTTGCGGGCCGTGGCTGGTTTGGCGGCGGCGGAATGAGACATTTTGTCGTCCAAATGAAATGCCGGCTGACCGGCCCGGTTCGTCGTGTTGCGGCGGTCTCGTATCACGGCGCGCGGCAATGGTCATCCCCTTGGCGCGGCCGTTCGAACGCAACCCTTTACAACGCCGGCTTTTGGCTTTGACAGCGCTCCAAACTGCGGTTAAGGGGACCACTCTTTTATTGACGAGGCCTGACGTGGCAAAAGCTGAACTTGGCACCAAACGCATCGACCCTGAGACGGGACGGAAATTCTACGATCTCAACAAGGACCCGATCGTCTCGCCCTATACCGGCAAGAGCTATCCGCGCTCCTATTTCGATGAAGGCAAGATTTCCGCCATCGAGGAGGATGAGGAGGTCGCCGACAAGGAACTGGACGCCGACGAGGAGGAGGGCGCCGAAGTCGTCTCGCTCGAGGAAGCCGATGACGAGGCCAAGGGCGGCGGCGATGATCTTCCCGATCTCGGCGACGACGAGGACGTGGACCTCGGCGACGATGACGACGACACCTTCCTTGCCGACGAAGAGGAAGAGGATGACGACGTCGCCGATATGATCGGCGTCGGCGACGACGAGGATGAGGTCTGATTCCAGCCTCGGCGCGATTGTTTGCCGGCCATTTTCACCTGTGACGAAAAAGCGGTCTTTGAAGGCTTGATCTTGACCGAAGGCGGCGCTAGAAGCCGCCAGCACTAAACGACGGCGCGGTCCCAACCGCGCCGGATCTCTTCGCCGGAAACGGCGCCGGCTGACTGCCGGGAGTGGGGCCATAGCTCAGTTGGGAGAGCGCTTGAATGGCATTCAAGAGGTCGTCGGTTCGATTCCGATTGGCTCCACCAAGTCACTCTCTAGGCTATTGATCTTCCCAAAGAACCTTGGGTTTCATGGGTATACGCCGGCAAGGTGGTCCACATAGGTGGTCCATAGCGCGGGAAATTCTGTACCTCCATGAACTGCGGGTGCAGGATGGACCCGACGATCAGGGAAGCTCGGCGTCGAACTCGACAGCAAATCCGGCATTGATAGCGCTTCGCGCTATGAGATCGCCAAGTTCCCAATCTGTGAGCTCGCAAAGCGGAAACGTCTTTCTCACCGCGAGGACAACCTCTGTTAAGGAAATGCTCGGATCGTCGACATTGTCGACCAGGTAAAGGACAATCGCTTGGCGAATGTCCGGTGAAGCAGTCGGCTGCGTAGGCGCGGACATATCCGACCTATGAATGGAGCCGCGATGTTGCGCTACCGGCCGTTGCTGCGTCGAAAGCTACGGGCACGCTGTGAACGATGCATGCCGTCGCCAGCATTTCCTCCAACTCGCGGTCGGAAGCCTTGCAGTCTGGCATCAGTGTTCGGATTGCCCGGATTGCCTGCGCGATGGACAGGAACCCGGCCTTGCCTCTGGAAAGAACATAGGCCTCGGCGGCTTTTTCAACCGTGACAGTCCGGTACGTGTTGGTCATCAAGAGTTCCTCCCTGAACCCAAACCAACACGATTAACGGCCTATTTCCGGCGGCCTTCAAGCGTATGTCCGATAGCGGACAATTCGGAGGCTATGCCGAAGTGCCGTTGCTCCTCCTCGCCATAGGCGCCATGAGTGAGTTTTATCATCCCGATGCGGTCGACAATCGTGATCTCACCGCGCTTGGCGTGGATTAGCCCCCGGTATTCGAGCATTTGGAGGGCGGTAGTAACGCCGGGACGCCGCGCGCCAAGCATGGTCGCCAGGAATTCATGCGTCAGGTAGATTTTTCCCTCAGTCCGGTCGTGGACCATCAGCAGCCAGCGGGCCAGCCTTTCCTCGATTTTCGAGTGGCCGTTCACCAGCGCCGTTCGGGATGATTGCACCAGGAATGCGTGGGCGTAGCGAAGCAGCGCCTCATGAAGGCTCAGGCTTTCTGCAATGGCAGCGCGAAGATTTTCAACCGGCAGGCACCAGCCATTGCCGGCGACTTGGATATAGGTTTCGTTGGGAGATCTGTCTTGCCCGAGAATGACCGCGAGTCCCGTCATACCGTCATGGCCGATGATGCCGACTTCGCTCTGCCGCCCTCCGGTCAAGGTGGCGACCACCGACGCAATACCGCTCTCCAGAAAATAGACGTGCTCTATCGGTTGATAGGGGTCCTCAAGTCGGGCTTTGACAGCCAGTTCCACGCGATGCATGGACGGCTGCAAAAGCGCGAAATCGTCCGGAGGAAGAGTTTTCAAAATTTGGTTGCGAAGGACGGGTTGAGGCATGGCTCTTCTCCCTGACGGGCAAGAGCACGTACCTCTTACTGTCGGCTGCATCCGAATGTCTGGCGGCCGATGTCAAACCATACGCCTCAAATGGACGACTGGCAAACTTTCCAGCTGTGCGGGGTCCTTCCTGACGGAAGGTTACGGCGAAAGCGTCCAACTTAGCCGCTCACAGTCTTCCTGGAACTACGCTAACCGCGCTCGGCCCGGGTTCTGGCTGCTTTGCGCGCTGCCGCCGATCGTCCGGCGGCGCCTTTGGTCTGCGCGGCTTTCCTCGCCGCCGCCGACCGCTCTTCGGCTGTGCGGCCGGATGCGGCGCTCTTGGCCTGCCGCGACAGGGCCTTGCGGGAGGCGGTGCTTTTCGGCTCGCCTTCGAGCACCTTCGACACCGCCTTCGAGACCTTCGGCTGACGCTTCGGCTTCCGTTCGCCCTGGCCTGCCTCATAAGCGTATTCGGCGCTCTTGCGCGTGCTCTCCTTCACATCGCCTTTTTTGGGCGGCGGCAGGTCGACGCCCGCGCGGCGCGCCTCCGAAAGGCCGATGGCGATCGCCTGCTTGGTGGAGCGGGCGCCGTGCTTGCCTTGGCGGATCTTGTCGATTTCCGCGTGAACGAATTCGCCGGCCTGCGTGCTTGCCGACTTGCCTTCGCGCTTGTCCTTGCGCGCCTTTTCGATGGTCTTCTTGTCCGGCATTGTTTTTCTCCTTATTCGAACGGGGGCATAATCGAAAGCCGACAGGCCGCTTCGGATCGCGCCTCAGCGGCTTTCATATGTGCCGATGAGGTCGGCAGTGGCGATCACATGCGGCTTTGCAAACGCCAGAAGATCGGCGATTCCCGTCTTCCCGCCGGTTTCCAGCGTTTCAACGTCGAGTGCCAAAAGGCGGAAGTGATAGTGGTGAACGCCGTGTCCCTTTGGCGGCTGGGGTCCGTCGTAATGGGCGTTGCTAAAGTCGTTGACGCCTTGGCGGAAACTTTCCGGCCCGGCGGTGCCTTCGGGCAGGCGGTCCCGGCCGGCGGCAATGTCATAGACCGCCCAATGGCGAAACATGCCGCGTGGCGCATCAGGATCCTCCACGACAAGCATGAAGCTTTTGGTCCCGGCTGGCGCGTTCTTCCATCGCAGGGGAGGAGACAGATTGCCTCCGTTGCGGACATAGGGCTCAGGAACGGTCTGCCCGTTTTCAAAGGCTGGACTCTCAAGCGTGAAAGCCATGGCTGGAACTCCGTGCTCTTATCGCGCTCTTACTTCGTGCTCTTATCGCGTTCTTGTCGAGAGGTCCGCGAACGATCTTTGCTTGGATTGGTGGAGCGCAATCGCCGCTGGTTTGTTGGCAACGCAGGGCATCGGCGGGGGTTCCGGCATCATGCCCCCGCAACGGAGCTCGATGAATGCTTTGCAAGTGGCGCTATCGTCCCTGGGAAAGCCGCTCCAACGGAAGCGAACGCAGGTCATATTCGGCGAAACAAGCGCCGGAGGAAATCCCTATGCCGGTGGCCGCAACTAGGCTAAGGCTTCCTGTCGGAGGGATGCTTATGAGAGTTCCGGTTTTGGGTGGGAAACTGGTGCAGGGACGGGCTGGACTGCTTGCCCGGCCAAACAGTCTCTTGCCGATGTTTTGCATTGCGGTCGCGGTTGCCGCTTGTCAATCGACTCCAGACACGCAGCCTGTTGCTGACCCGCAACCTGCTCCTGCCGCCATTGTTGCTCCCGCTCCGGCTTCGCCGAATTCGGCTGTGCTGGATCAGACGGCTGCGGTCGTTCCGCCTGGCAAGGGCGTTCCGGCCAGATACGCCGCATTCTCCGGCATATGGGCGGGGCAGCTCAACGGCATGTATGACGGCAAGCTGGCGGTGCTGACCGTGTCTTCAGGCGGGCAGGTGACGGCCAGCTACGCATGGGGCGATCTGGCCGACAACAAGCCGGGCGTCGCCGACGGCTCCGGCAGGATCGTCGGCAACACATTGAAGCTCGGGCGCTTGCCGAACGGCGCGGACATCACCGCCACGATGGCGTCGCCGGGAACGCTCAACGTCACCTACGCGCTTGCCGGCCAGACCTATACAGGCTCGTTCGCCCGGGTCAGCCAGTAAGCAACGCCGGCCGCTAAGATTGAAGCGGGTCGCGCGTGATCCGCACGCACGTCGGCGTTCCGATTTCGATGGCATGCCCCGTGTCGGTCAGCCGGCCGCTCTGCTCGTCGCGGGCGAAGATCGAGATGCGGTCGGCATTCTGATTGGCCGAAAACAGATGCCTGCCGGATGGCGTCAGCGCGAGGTTGCGCGGCGTCGCGCCGCCGCAGGGGGTGAAGTCGACCAGCTCCAGTTTCCCAGACTGCTGGTCGACGGCAAAAATGGCGACGCTGTCATGGCCGCGGTTGGAGCCGTAGAGGAAGCGGCCGTCGGGCGAGATCTGGATGTCGGCGCAGTGATTATGCGCGCGAGCCTCTCCGGGCACCGCCGGCTTGGTGTCGATGAGTTCAAGCCTGCTTGAAGAGGGCTCAAGCGCCAGCGAGACGACCGTCGAGTCAAGCTCGTTCATGACGAAGACGAAGCGGCCGTTCGGATGCAGCGCGACGTGACGCGGCCCCGCGCCGGGCGCGAGCGCCGAGGAAGCGAGCTTCACCAGGGTGCCGTCCGGTTCGATCCGGTAGGAGACCAATTGGTCGATGCCGAGATCGGCGACGATGGCGACGCCGCCCTGGATGATCTCGGTGACGCTATGCGCATGCGACCGCTCCTGCCGCTCGGCGTTGGGACCGGTGCCGTAATGGGCAACGCTCGCCAGCGGCGCGGTCAGGCCGCCGCCGGCCGCAAAGCCGAACACGGCGACCGCCTTGTCGGGGCCGCCGCTGCCCATGCCGTAATTCGCGACCAGAAGCTTGCTGCCGTCGCGGGTGATCGTGTTGTGCGCGGTGATGCTGCCGAGCGAGGGCTGCTTGTTGACATAGGCGAGTGAGTTGGTGGCGCGCTCGAAGCGATAGGCAGAGACCGTTCCCTCGCGCCAGGCAAAGACTTCCGAATTGGCATAGATCCGCGTCCCGTCCGGCGTCACCGACAGGAAGGTCGGATTGTCGATCTCGTCGGTCTCGACAAGCTTCCGCACGGCAAGCGTCGCCTCGTCGAAGGCGTAGACGCCGAGGCCAACACCGCGCGCGCCCTGGAAATAGGGCGCCTCGCGGTTGAGGCTGCCGACAAAGACAAGACAGGCGCTTTGCATCGATCTTCCTCCCGTCACGGGCGGCTCCTGTGCCCGTGCCGGCTTCCAAAAATTTCGCCGATCGTCGCTTGCAAGGCAATCCCATATGTGAAAATATTATTCACAAAAGAAAACTGACGGGAGGAAAGCGATCATGCGTCTCGCCATCCGGCATGGTGCCCGGAACCGCCTTGCAGGCCGCGCCGGAAGCCCCCGGAGAGTGGCATGAGCACGTTCTCGCCGACCGTCGGTGTGGCCTCGACGCATCCGGCCGACATGCCTGAGGCGCATGCCAAAATCCCTGTCTGGAATTCGGAAAACTGGTTCTACGAGGACTGGCAGGTCGGCCACAAAATCCGCTCGCTTCGCCGCACCATCGCCGAGGGCGAAAGCCACATGTTCAATGTGCTGGTGCTCGATATCCACCCTTACGTGCAGGACCAGATGTTCGCCGAAAAGGAAGGCATCTTCGGTCGGCGGCTGGTGGCGGGCGCCTTCGTGTTTTCGGCCGGGCTCGGGCTGGTCGCCACAAACTGCCTCAACGCCTTTTCCTATGGCTACGACAAATTGCGCTTCATCAAGCCGGTCTTCATCGGCGACACCATCTATTCGATCCGCACCAACCTCGACAAAAAGCCGCGCTACCAGAACATGGGCCTGATCCGCGCCAGCTATGAAGTCTTCAAGGGTGAAGGAGAACTGGTGCTCTACTGCGAGCATCTGCAGACGGTGAAGTACAAGAACCCGGCCGATTTTGTCGGCAAGACCGAGAAGTGAACCGTGGCCGCTGACAACGAACTCCCGCTGACCGGCCTCGTCGTCGTCGACATGAGTCAGTTCCTGTCGGGACCCTATTGCTCGCTGCGCCTGCTCGACCTCGGCGCGCGCGTCATCAAGATCGAGCGGCCCGACGGCGGCGACCTGTCGCGCCGGCTCTATCTCAGCGACACCGAGATCGGCGGCGATTCCACTATTTTTCACGCCATCAACCGCGGCAAGGAAAGCCTTGCCGTCGATTTGAAGAATGAAGCCGACCTCGCCGCGCTGCGCGGCCTGATCGCCAAAGCCGACGTGTTGATCCAGAATTTCCGGCCGGGCGTCATTGAGCGGCTCGGCCTCGACTATGAGCATGTCAGCACAATCAACCCCCGGCTCGTCTATGCCTCGATCAGCGGCTATGGCGAGGAAGGGCCATGGGTGAAGCGCCCTGGGCAGGATCTGCTCGCGCAGGCTCGTTCCGGTGTGATGTGGCTGAATGGCGACGAGGAGCAGGGGCCGGTGCCGTTCGGCCTGGCGATCGCCGATATGCTGGCGGGCGCTGCCTGCGCCCAAGGCATCCTCGCCAAGCTGGTGCGGCGCGGCATCACCGGCGAGGGCGGCCATGTCGAAACCAGCCTGCTCGAAGCGCTGATCGATTTCCAGTTCGAAGTGCTGACCACGCATCTCAACGACGGCCGACGCCCGCCGAAGCGCTCGTCCTTCCGCAGCGCGCATGCCTATCTCTCGGCGCCTTACGGCGTCTACCCGGCCAATGACGGCTATCTGGCGATCGCCATGACGCCGATCCCGAAGATTGCCGATCTGCTCGGATTGCCTGAGCTGTCCCCGTTCCGCGACAGACCGGCGACCTGGTTCACCGCCCGCGACGAGATCAAGGTGATCATCGCCAAACGCATCGCGGAGAAAACCATCGACGAATGGCTGGCCATCCTCGAGCCCGCCGACGTCTGGTGCGCCAAGGTGCTGACCTGGCCGGAACTGATGGAAAGCGACGGCTTCAAGAGCCTCGACATGCTGCAGACCGTAACGCGCGAGGACAATGTCTCGATCCTCACCACCCGCACGCCGCTGCGCGTCGACGGCGCGCGCGCCAAGGTGGCTCGCGCCGCCCCACGCATCGGCGAGCACAGCGACAAGATCCGCGCGGAGTTCGGCCTGTGATCCGGTTGAAAGGCATGACCTGGAACCATCCGCGCGGCTACGACCCGATGGTGGCGTGCTCGGCGCTCTGGAAGGAAAAGACCGGCGTCTCGATCGAATGGGAGAAGCGTTCGCTGCAGGATTTCGAGTCATTCCCGGTGGAGGAGCTTGCCCGCGCCTATGATCTGATCGTCATCGATCATCCGCATGTCGGCCAGATCACCGCCGAGAAATGCCTGGCGCCGCTCGATGTGCCGAGACGCGACGCGGAACGCGAGGCGCTGGCCAAGGGAAGCGTCGGCAAATCCTATCCAAGCTACACCTGGCAAGGCCGGCAGTGGGCTTTCCCGATCGACGCCGCGACCCAGGTGCAAGCCTGGCGGCCGGATCTGATCGAAGCCGCGCCGGCGATCTGGACCGAGGTGCTGGCCCTTGCCGAACAGGGCCGCGTGCTCTTGCCGCTCCGGCCGCCGCATTCGCTGATGTGCTTCTATACTTTGGCCGCCGATCTCGGCCGGCCATGCATAGTCGACGGTTCGGCCGACCTTGTCGAAGGCGAGACCGGCGAAACCGCCTTCGAGATGTTGCGCGAGATTGCGGCGCGGGTCGATCCCGCATGCCTGACGATGGACCCGATCGCGGTGTTCGAAAGGATGGTAGAGCCCGGCTCGCGCATCGCCTGCGCGCCGCTGATCTACGGCTATGTTCCTTATGCGGTGGCAGGTTTCCGGCCGCACCGCCTCGCCTTCGCCGACATGCCGGTTGTCGGCGGCAACGGCCCGGTCGGCTCCGCGCTTGGCGGCACCGGCATTGCCGTCTCCGCCTTTTCCGCCGCGCGCGAGGCGGCGATCGACTTCGGCTATTGGATCGCCAGCGGCGACGTGCAGCGCGGCCCTTATGCCGCCGCAGGCGGCCAGCCTGGCCATGCCGCGGCCTGGGAAGACGATGCCGTCAACGCCGCGACCGGCGACTTCTATCGCGCTACGCGCGCCACGCTCGAAGGCGCCTGGGTTCGTCCGCGCCACGACGGCTACATGGCGTTTCAGCAGCAAGCCTCGGACCGCATCAACGAAGGCCTTGCCGGCCGGCAGGACGTCCGCCGCGTCGTCGCCGACATCAACCGCCTGTTCCGGGAGAGTTTCGCGCCGGCCGCCGCCGGCTAGTTCCACTGCACCAAGGGAGGAAAAAAATGACCAGCCTGATACGCGGCCTGCTCGCCGCAACTGCCATAGTCTCGATCCCGTTCGCCGCCCATGCCGCCGACGTGAAGTCGGTGATCGACGGCCTGCCGGCCGATCTCAAGGCGCAATATGACGGCGCGCCGCAGAAAGTTCTGCCCTCGGCCTGGGATAATTTCACGCCGCTGCCCAAGCCCTGGAAGTGGTGCCACTCGGAGAGCTACCAGGGCAATCCGTGGCGCGTCTCGGTCACCAAGGAGCTGAAGCGGCTGGTCGACGGCCTCATCGCCGACGGCACGGTATCGAGCTTCGAAGTGTCGGATTCGAACAACGACCCGAGCCAGCAGATCAATCAGATCCGCGCCTTCATCGACAAGAAGTGCTCGATCATCACCTCGATCCCGGGCTCGGCGACGGCGCTCGACGATGCCGTCGATGCAGCGGCCAAGGCGGGCATTCCCTTCATCACGGCGGCCGGCTCGGTCACCAGCCCCAACGCCATCAATGTCGATTCCAACTATGCCCGCTGGGGCTATGACATGATGACGGCGATCGGCAAGGCCAAGCCCGATTCCAGCGTGCTGATGGTCGAAGGCATCGCCGGACATCCAATCGTGGTTCAGGAAAAGCAGGGCGCCGACAAGGCGCTGGCCGAGAACAAGGGCCTCAAGGTCGCGCGCACCGTCAACGGCAACTGGACGGCCAATGTCACCAAGACCGTGGTGCTGCAGGCGATCGCCACCAACCCGGCGCCGATCGACGCGGTATGGACGACCGGCAGCGAAAGCCGCGTGGTCGCCGAGGCTTTCGCTGAAGCCGGCCGGCCGGCGCCGCTCATCACCGGCTCGATCACCGGCGACGCGCTCGGCTACTGGAAGGTCAATCCCGACAAATACCGCTTCGAGGGCCATGCCGTGCTGCCAGGCTGGACGGCGCAGACGCTGTTTCGCGTCGGCGAGCGTATGCTCGACGGCCAGAAGCCGAAGCTCAACACGCTGCTGATCCCGATCCCGCCGGTGCATGCCGCCGAGCTCGGCAAATGGTACAAGGACTGTATGACGCCGGACGCCGTTTCGGTCTTCCCGGTGCCGCCGACCGACCCGATGCCCGAAAACATGCTCGACGCCTATTTCAGCAATCCTGCGCCGACCAAGGGCTGGGACTATTCGAAGGTGCCGGACGCCTGCGCCAAGTGATGTCATGTGAAGCCGGCTCTCGGTGTGCTGATATTCAGGTTATGCCGGCCTGCAAATGACGGCTTCCTCGCGCTTCCGGCGCTCACGTACGAAAAGTACGCTCCGCTCCGGTTCTCGGAAGCCACCATTTCGGCGCGGCCTGACCTGAATCTCAACACACCTTAAGGGCCGGCTTCTCCTCTTTCGGAAAGACACATGCTCGAAGTCCAAGGCGTCTCCAAACGCTATGGCGAAACCGTCGCGCTGGCCGAGGCGTCAATCGCCTTCCGTGCCGGCACGATCCATACGATCCTGGGCGAGAACGGCTCGGGCAAGAGCACGCTGGTGAAGCTTTTGTCCGGCATCGTCCAGCCGGACGGCGGCGCGATCCTGCTCGACGGCAAGGCGTTTTCCGGCACGCAGCCCGCCGCCTTCCAGGCCGCCGGCTTCGCCACCGTCTTCCAGGAGGTGCTGGTTGCGCCCGATCGCTCGGTGACCGACAACATCCTGCTTGGCCTGGACGGCCTGTGGCGACGAGGCGTGCCGCGGGGCGAGCGGCGCGCGAGGGCACATGCCGCGCTCGGCCGCTTCGCGGTGACGCCGATCGATCTCGACCGGCCATGCGGCGAGCTGCCGCTTGCCGCAAGACAGCTGGTCGTGCTCGCCCGCGCCGTCATCCGCAACCCGCGTGTCTTGATCCTCGACGAGGTGACCGCGGCGCTCGACTTCGCGGATCGCGAGTCGGTCTTCGCGCTGATGCGCGCTATGGCCGGGGCAGGCACGCTGATCCTGTTCATCACACACCGCATGGATGAGGTGATGGCTTTGTCCGACCGCATATCCATCCTGCGCGCCGGCCGCGTGGTGAAGACCGAGGAGCGCGGCGTATCGACCCCCGCCGAGCTCCTCGCGGCGATGGCGCCGCAGACGGCGGCGGAGCTGGCGCATGGCTGAGGCAAAGGCTCTTCGTGTACGCGACCTCGTCATCGCTCCCGGCGTCGATCCGATCAGCCAGACGATCGCGCCGGGCGAGATCGTCGGTCTTGCCGGGCTCGACGGCCATGGCCAGGAACGTTTCCTGCGCGCGCTGGCCGGGCTCGAACGGCCGGTCGCGGGCGAGATCGCCGTCGACGGCAAGGCAGGATCGATCACCAGCTTCCGCAAGGCCGTCGCCAGCGGTATCGCCTATTTGCCGCGCGACCGCCGTTCGACCGGCATTTTCCCGACCCAGTCGGTGCTCGACAACTTCGCCATCTCCACCGTGTCGAAAGACCGACGCTTCGGCCTTCTCTCCTTCGCGGCACGGCGCAGGCGGTACGAGGCTTATAGGCAGAAACTCAGCATTGTCGCGCCGCGTCCCGACGCGGCCATAACCACGCTGTCCGGCGGCAATCAGCAGAAGGTGCTGCTCGCGCGGGCCCTTGCGCTGGAGCCGAACTTCCTTCTGCTCAACGATCCGACGCGCGGCGTCGACGTGGCGACCCGGCATGTGCTCTACGACGTTTTCCGCGGCCTTGCCGCCGAGGGCATGGCCCTGGTGATCCTGTCCAGCGAGATCGAGGAGATACTGCTTCTCTGCCACCGTGTGCTGGTGTTCCGCGAGCAGCGCGTGTCGGCCGAATTCTCAGGCGCGGAGATGACCACCGACAGGGTGATCGCCGCCATGTTCGGACGCGCCGCATGAGCCCGGTCCTTCGCAAGCTACGCGGCGTTGGCTTTGCCGTGGTGATGCTCGTCGTCCTGCTCGTGCTCAACGTCGCGCTCAATCCGGCACGCTTTCAGCCTTCGTCCTGGGGCGCGCTGTTGGGGCTGGCCGCACCGCTGATCGGCGCGGCCGTCGCCTCGGCGCCGGTCATCCTAGCGGGGCGCGGCGGCATCGACATCTCGGTCGGTCCGCTGATGGGCTTCGTCAACGCCCTGGTCATCCAGCTTCTGTTCCTCAACCTCGGCATTTCGTCGCCGTGGATCATCGTTCCGGCCGCGCTGCTGGTTGGGGCGTTGGTCGGCGCCGCGAACGGCACGCTTGCCACAATCGTCCGCATTCAGCCGATCGTGGCGACGCTCGGCACCTATCTGTTCCTCACCGGCGTCACGCTTACCATCCTGCCGGCACCGATCGGTCCGGCGCCGGACTGGCTGAAGGCCATGGCAGGGCCGCTCTCGATTGTGCCGCTGGCGCTGATCGGCCTGAGCTGGCTCTTCATCCACCGCACGCCCTATCATGACCTGCTGATGGCTGTCGGCAGCGACGACCGCGCCGCCTACACGGCTGGCGTGCCGGTGACCAGGGTGCGGCTCATCGCCTATGTCCTGACCGGGATCTTCGCCGCCGCCGCCGGGCTGATGCTCACCTCGCTGATCGGCTCTGCAGACCCCAATATCGGCCCGACCTATACGCTGATTGCGATTGCCGCCGTGGCGCTCGGCGGTGTCAGCCTCGCCGGCGGCCGCGGCGGGCTAGGTGGTGCCGCGATCGGCGCTATCGACATCTTCCTGCTCCAGAGCCTGCTCACCACCTTCAACGTTTCAACCTATGTGCTGCAGATCGCCTATGGCCTGATCCTCGTTATCGCCGTGGTGCTGACGGCGGTGCAGGAACGGCTGTCGAGGCGGAAAGGGTGACCGGATGACAGGCAACTGGTTCCAGTCCACCAACGCCCGCATCGCCGGCGCCTTCATGATGGCGCTGCTGCTGCAGATCGTCGGCACGCTGCTCATTCCCGGCTACTCGGCGCCCTTCGCCATCCGCGCGCTGCTGGTCATCGCCTCGCTGCTGGCGGTGGCTTCGATCGGCCAGACGCTGGTCGTCATCCTCGGCGGCATCGATCTTTCCATCCCCTTCGTCATTGGCTTCGCCAATGTCGTGGCGGCGCAGCTTTACGGCCAAGGCTGGAACTTCGCGCTGGTCTGCGTTCTCGTCGGAATACTTGCCATCGCGATCGGCGCACTGAACGGGCTGATCTCGCGCGGGCTCAACATCCATCCGCTGATCGTCACGCTCGGCATCGGCATGATCGTCCAGGGCGCCGTGCTGTTGTGGACCGGCGGTTTTCCGTCAGGGTCGGCGCCCGAAGCGGTGTCCCGCTTCGTCTCGATAGGCGGTTCGGTCGGTCCCTTGCCCGCGCCCTTGCTGGTGCCTTGCCTGGTGGTGCTGACGGTGCTGATCGTGCTGGTGCTTGCCCGCACGCCCTATGGGCGCCGGCTGTATGCAGTCGGCAGCAACCCGGAAGCAGCGCCGCTGGCGCTCATCGATCCGCTCCGCATGTGGATCATCACCTACGCGGCGAGCGCTTTCTTCGCGGCGGTTGCCGGCGTGC
The DNA here is from genome assembly GCF_020165075.1 of Mesorhizobium sp. CA4. Classification (NCBI taxonomy): domain Bacteria; kingdom Pseudomonadati; phylum Pseudomonadota; class Alphaproteobacteria; order Hyphomicrobiales; family Phyllobacteriaceae; genus Mesorhizobium; species Mesorhizobium sp. CA4. The sequence continues at coordinate 83,436 of NZ_JAIUHK010000019.1, read as the reverse complement.
TGCTGCTCGGCTTCACAGGTTCGGCCTATGGCGATGTCGGCCAGCCTTATCTGTTCCAGACGATCGCCGCGGTCGTGGTCGGCGGCGCGGCATTGGTTGGCGGCCGCGGCAGCTATCTCGGCACCATCGCCGGCGTCCTGGTGCTGACCGAAATCAACACGCTGCTGATCGGCCTCGGCTTCCGGCCGTCGACGGTCCAGGCGGCGCTCGGCCTTGTCATCCTGCTCTTGGTCTCGCTCTACGGGCGCGAGCGCCACGTCCGCACGACGATCTAGCTATTTGATCCTGGTCGCCCTCGTATAATGTCGCGCTCAAGCGACCCCCAAAGACGACGCCTTGTCAGCCTACTCTCAGCTGATCGCAGCGAAGCATCGATCTGGAATTGCCAAGCCCGATGCGCTATATGACCATCTACATGGTCAGGAGCGTTGCATGAATCCGATCAATCTGGCGGATGCCAAGGCCCGCCTCAGCGAACTGGTCGATCGGGTCGAGGCGGGTGATTCGATCGATATCATCCGCCGTGGCAAACCGGTCGCGCGGCTCACTGCCGTAGCCCGGCCGCGCAAACCGATCGATGTCGCGCTGCTTCGATCGCTGACGGCAGCGATGCCGGCCCAGTCCCAGAGCGCCGCCGGCCTCGTGCGGTCGATGCGGGATGGCGATCGCTACTGATGCTTTATCTCGACACGTCGCTCGTCGTCGCGGCGCTGACCAACGAAGCGATGACGCCGCGTGTTCAGGCTTGGCTTACGGAACAGGACCCGGTGCAGCTTCTCATCAGTGACTGGACAGTCACCGAGATGTCGTCCGCCATGGCAATCAAGCTCCGCACGGGGCAAATCAGCCTGGAACAGCGCGCCGCGGTGCTTGCCATGTTCAATAGGCTGGTCGCCGAGAGTTTTACAGTCCTTGGCGTGACGGGTGGGCAGTTCCGTGCGGCAGCGAAGTTTGCCGATCGGCACGACCTTGGGCTTCGAGCAGGGGACGCGCTGCATCTCGCCATCGCATCGGAGCATGGAGCCACGGTATATACGCTTGATCAGCGGCTCGCCGACGCCGGGCCGGAACTCGGTGTGCCGGCGCAAATGCTCGCTGACAGCGATTAGTTTGCAGGCGAGTTTCTCATAGCCTATCCAAGCCGCCAGAGCCGTCGCGCATTGCCGGAGAGCAGCCGTGTCCGCTCCGAGTCGCTTGCGCCGGCAAGCAGCGCGTGCGTGGCGGCAATCCATGTCGTCAGCCCGCCGCCCAGCGTGCAGACCGGCCAGTCGCTGCCCCAGATCACCCGGTCCCAGCCGAAGCTGCTGATCGTGTGCTCGACATAGGGTTTGAGCGTCTCGACCGTCCAGGTTGCCGGATCGGCATAGGCGACGACGCCGGAGATTTTGCCAACCACATTCGGACGCTTGGCGATGGCTTCCATATGCTCGCGCCACGGATGCTCGGCATTGCCCTTGATTTCGGGCACGCCGCAATGATCGAGGATGAAATGCACGTCGGGCGCGAGGTCGGCGAGCGCCATCGCCTTCGGGATTTGATGCGGCAGCACCACCAGGTCGAAGGTCAGGCCGGTGCCGGCCAGCCGCTTGATGTTCTGGCGAAACAGCGTCCCTTCCGACAGGTCGTCGGGCACGACATGCAGCACGCGGCGGAATCCCTTGACGAACGGGTCGGCCTTGACCCTCTCCAGATAGGCCTCGAAACCGGCCTCTTCCGGCCTGCAGGCGGCGATCGCTCCGCGAAGCAGGCTCCCGGCCCGGCCGGCGACCGACTTCACATAAGCGGTCTCGGCAACGATGTCGGCCGGATCGACATCGACCTCCATATGCAGGACGCCCTCGATGCCTGAGCGTCGCGCATCGGCGGCGTATTCCTCATAGGAGAAGTCGCGGTTCAGCGCCGGCACGCCGGCCAGCCACGGATAGCGAAGCGCGCTCTGGTCGATCAGATGCAGATGTGTGTCGATGATCATGGCCTATCCTCCCTGGCCTGGAGAATGATCCCGAAAAGTTGCAGACTTTTCGAATAAGATCATCCTCCAAAAACAAAGCATTAGAGCGGGATGACCGGCTGCCTTTGAGTTCATCCCGCTCTAAGACACTATCCCGCCGAAAAATCCATTATTCAAATAAGAAATTACGACGATTGCGGCACATCGGACCCGGCAAGCTGCGAGAGCCTGGCGGCAGCACCCTGCAGATGCCGAATCGTCAGCGTGATGTCCGGCGCCGTGGGGGCGTTGACGAGGGTGATATAGGGGATGGTCAGCGCCGCGATGGCCCTGCCGTCCGGGCCCAACACCGGCGTCGACAAGTTATAAACCCCGGCGGTCTGCAGCGAGGCCATCATCTCGTAGCCGCGGTCGCGCACCTGGTCGAGGCGGGCGAAGAACTCCGGCCTCAGGTTGAACTGTTCGGTGCTCTGCAGATGCTCGGCGATCATCATTTTGCGCTCTTCGGGCGAGCGGAAGGCAAGCAGCACATGGCCGGAGCCGGTGTCGAACAGGCTGATATGCGAGCCGACGCGGATCGAGATGCCCCAGTAGCGCGGCGCTTCCTGCTGGGCAATGACCACCGCGGCGCCGCGGTCGAATACCACCAGCTGGTTGGCCTGCCATGACGTCTCTGCCAGTTCCCGCATGATCGGTGTCGCATAGGACACCAGCCGCCGCACCGGCGCGTGCAATTGCGCGAGGCCGAAAAGCTTGAGCGTTAGCGAATAGCGGTCGCCGTCGATCTTGGTGACATAGCCGCGCCGTACCAGGCGGTCGAGCATGCGGTAGAACTCGTTTGGGCTGCGATCAAGCCGCTTGGCGATCTCCGCCTGCGTCAGTCCGCCGTCCACGCTCGACAGCAGCTCGAGGATGTCCAACCCCTTGTCCAGCGCCGGCGCGCGGTAGCGGTCCCCGTCTTCTTCCTCTGCCACCTGCCCCTCCAGTGAATTTCGATCTGCATATATGCATGAACTTCACTCGGCGGAAAGCACAATCGCCTTGACCCCGGGAATGAAAATGCTATTTGCATATGAATGAAGCACTCGGCGGGCTGTCGCTGCAAGCCCATGGGAGGAGAACATGACGAGACTGGTTCTAGGCATTTCCGCCGGCCTGGCTGGCCTGCTGCTGAGCGGCACAGCGTTTTCGGCCGATCTGCCCGGCAAATTTCCCGGCGTGACGATCGACGTGAAGCTGATCGGCGGCCAGCAATATGAAAAGCTCTACGAGCGCATCCCCGAATGGGAGAAGGCGACTGGCGCCAAGGTCAACATCCTGACCAAGAAGAACGGCTTCGACATCGACAAGGAACTGAAGTCCGACATCGCCTCGGGCAGCACCAACTGGTGCGTCGGCTGGAACCATTCGTCCTTCGCGCCGCAATATACAGGCCTTTACACCGACCTTAGCAAGCTCTTGCCGAAGGAAGAGATCGACGCTTTCGTGCCGTCGACGATCAAGGCCGCGACCATCGACGGCAAGCTGGAGATGCTGCCGCGCGCGCAGTTCGACGTCTCGGCGCTCTACTACCAGAAGAGCCTCTACGAGAACGCCGACAACAAGGCCAAGTTCAAGGCCAAATACGGCTACGATCTTGCGCCGCCCGACACCTGGAAGGAAGTCACCGACCAGGCCGAATTCTTCGCCAACCCGCCCAATTTCTACGGCACGCAGTTCGCCGGCAAGGAAGAGGCGATCAACGGCCGCTTCTACGAGATGGTGGTCGCCGAGGGCGGCGAGTATCTCGACAAGGACGGCAAGCCCGTCTTCAACTCCGAGGCCGGTATCCGCGCGCTCGACTGGTTCGTTAACCTCTACAAGGCCAAGGCTGTGCCGGCCGGCACCACCAACTATCTGTGGGACGATCTCGGCCAGGGCTTCGCCTCGGGCACCGTGGCGATCAACCTCGACTGGCCGGGCTGGGCCGGGTTCTTCAACGATCCGAAGTCCTCGAAGGTCGCGGGCAATGTCGGCGTGAAGGTGGCGCCCAAGGGCTCTTCCGGCAAGCGCACCGGCTGGTCGGGTTTCCACGGGTTCTCGGTGACCGAGAACTGCGCCAACAAGGAAGCCGCCGCTTCGCTCGTATGGTGGCTGACCAATGAGGACAGCCAGAAGCTGGAAGCCGCCGCCGGCCCGCTGCCGACCCGCACCGCGGTTTGGGACTGGGACCTGAAGCAGGCTGAGAACGATCCGTACAAGAAGGAGGTTCTGGCCGCCTTCCAGGAGGAAGCCAAGCACGCCTTCGCCGTGCCGCAGACGCCTGAGTGGATCGAGATCTCCAACGCCGTCTACCCCGAACTGCAGGCGGCGATCCTTGGCGACAAGACGTCCAAGCAGGCCCTGGACGAGGCGGCCGCCAAGGCGACGCAAATCCTTCAGGACGCAGGCAAGCTCTAGGCATCGCGCTCGCAAATGGCCTCCCCGGCAACCCGGGGAGGCCGCAGCCTTTGCGGCTGCTCAAATCTCACCCAGGCTTCGGCCGGGGCTGGCTCAGTCGTTTCTTTCACAGGGTCCCGATGAAGGGCTTCAAGCCATCCGCGCCGTTTCTGCTGCTGCTCCCGGCCATCGTCGTGCTGGCGGCGGTGGTGGTGGTGGCTTTGATCCTGTCGCTCTATTCCAGCTTCACCCCGTTCCGGCTGACGCGTCCCGAAACCTTCTTCGTCTTCGTCGGCTTCAGGAACTATCTGTCGATCCTGTCCAATGCGGATTTCTGGTGGGCCTTCGGCCGCACCGTTCTGTTGCTCACCATCGCGCTCAACCTCGAAATGCTGCTCGGCCTCGGCCTGGCGATGCTGGTCGAGAAGGCGACGCGCGGCCAGCGTGTCCTGCGCACGCTGATGATGTTCCCGATGATGTTCTCGCCGATCCTGGTCGGCTTTCAGTTCAAATTCATGTTCAACGACAATATCGGCCTGGTGAACAACGCGCTGCAGTCGTTGGGCATCACACAGGATGCGATCCCGTGGCTGATTGAAGGCCATCTCGCCTTCATCGCCATCGCGATCGCCGAGATCTGGTCGTCGACCTCGATCTTCGCCATCCTGATCCTGGCCGGACTGCTCGCCATGCCCAAGGAGCCGATCGAGGCGGCGCGCGTCGACGGCTGCACGCCCTGGCAGACCTTCCGCTATGTCATCTGGCCCTTCGTGATGCCCTTCGCCTATATCGCCATGACGATCCGCTCGCTCGACGTCGCGCGCGCCTATGACATCGTCAAGATCATGACCGACGGCGGCCCGGCCGGCCGCACCGAGCTTTTGTGGACGCTGGTCGGGCGCACCGCCTATAGCGACGCGCGCATGGGCCTCGCCAACGCCATGGCCTATTTCTCGATCCTGCTGTCCATCGCCTTCACCGTCTATTTCTACAACAAGCTCGCCGCGGCGCGCGCGCAGATCGGCGCGGAGTGGTGAGGATGGACGAGAACGCCTCCGCCCGCCTCACGCGCCGCGCGCTCACCGTCGCGCATCGTGTCGGCCTGTTCCTCGCCATGCTGGTCATCTGCCTCCCGGGCATCTGGATCGTGCTGTCGTCGCTCAGGCCCACGGTCGAGATCATGGCCAAGCCGCCGGTCTGGATCCCGCAGCAGCTCTCCTTCGATGCCTATATCGCCATGTTCAGCGGCATCGGCAAAGGCGGCATCCCGGTGCTCGACTATTTCCGCAACTCGCTGATCATCTCCGTCACCTCGACGGTGATCGCTGTGGCCATCGGCATGGCCGGCGGCTACGCCTTCGCGCGCTACCGCTTCCGCGGCAAGTCGGGCATGTTCCTCGGCCTGATGCTGACGCGCACCGTGCCCGGCATCGCGCTCTCGCTGCCCTTGTTTTTCCTCTATGTGCGGCTGGGCATCATCGACACCCATATCGGCATGATCCTCGCTTATGTCGCGCTCAACGTGCCGTTCACGATCTGGCTGATCGACGGCTTCTTCCGCCAGGTGCCGAAGGACCTTGCCGAAGCAGCCCAGATCGACGGCTGCACGCGTTGGCAAGCCTTCTGGCAGGTCGAATTCCCGCTGGCGCGCCCGGGTATCGCCTCGGCCGCGATCTTCGCCTTCCTCACCTGCTGGAACGAGTTCGCTTTGGCCTCGCAGCTTACACGTTCCGTTAATTCCAAGACGCTGCCGGTCGGGCTGCTCGATTATACGGCCGAGTTCACCATCGACTGGCGCGGCATGTGCGCGCTGGCCGTGGTGATGATCATTCCGGCGTTGACCCTCACCTATATCGTCCAGAAGCATCTCGTCGGCGGCCTGACCTCCGGCGCGGTGAAAGGTTGAATGCCATGGCAACGGTTTCGCTGAAACAGCTCACCAAGCGCTACGGCAACATGGAGATCGTGCACGGCATCGATCTCGAGATCGCCGACCGCGAATTTATCGCGCTGGTCGGCCCGTCTGGCTGTGGCAAATCGACGACGTTGCGCATGATCGCAGGCCTCGAGGACATCAGCGGCGGCATGATCGACATCGGCGGGCGCATGGTCAACGACCTGCCGCCGCGCTCGCGCAACATCTCGATGGTGTTCCAGTCCTACGCGCTCTACCCGCATATGACGGTGCGCGAGAATCTCAGCTTCTCCTTGAAGATCGCGGGCGCTGCCAAGGACGACATGGAGCGGCGCGTCGCCGAGGCTTCCGCCATCCTCGGCCTCGACGAACTGCTTGAGCGCCGTCCCTCGCAGCTTTCCGGCGGCCAGCGCCAGCGCGTCGCCATGGGCCGCGCCATCGTGCGCGACCCGGATGTCTTCCTCTTCGACGAGCCGCTCTCCAACCTCGACGCCAAGCTGCGCACGCAGATGCGCACCGAGATCAAGAAACTGCACGCCAAGGTGAAGTCGACGGTCATCTACGTCACCCACGACCAGGTCGAGGCGATGACGCTTGCGGATCGCATCGTCATCATGCGCTCAGGCCATATCGAGCAGGTCGGCACGCCGGACGAGGTGTTCAGCCGGCCCGCCACCCGCTTCGTCGCCGGCTTCATCGGCTCGCCGCCGATGAACCTGCACGAAGCGACGGTGAGCGACGGGCGACTGATGTTCAGCGGCGGCGACAGCTTGCCTTTGCCTGGCCAGTTCAAGTCGAAGGCGGCTGCCGGCGACAGGGTCGTGTTCGGCATCCGCCCGGATGATTTCTATCCGACCGGCCACGGCCTGAGCTCCGGCGGCGAAACCGAAGTCCACCGCGTCGAGCTGCCGGTCAGCATCACCGAGCCGCTCGGCAATGAAACGCTGGTCTTCGCCGAGTTCAACGGCACCGATTGGGTCTCGCGCATGCTCAATCCGAAGCCGCTGAAAGCCGGCGACAGGATCGGCATGAGCTTCGACCTGAGCCGCGCACATCTGTTCTCCGCCGAAACCGGCAAATCGCTGAGGAGCTGACATGGCGAAAATCGAGAAAATCGAGCTGCGCATGGTCGACCTCGTGCCGAAGGTGAAGCGCACCGACGCCATCCAAAGCTTCGTCAGCCAGGAGACGCCGATCGTCACCATCACCGATTCCGAAGGCGCAACCGGCACCGGCTACAGCTATACGATCGGCACCGGCGGCTCATCGGTGATGCGGCTTCTGACCGACCATCTCGCGCCGCGCCTGATCGGCCGCGACGCCGACCAGATCGAGGCGATCTGGCACGAGCTCGAATTCGCCACCCACGCCACCACCATCGGCGCCATCACCGCGATCGCGCTCGCCGCCATCGATACCGCCCTTTGGGACCTGCGCGCCAGGAAGCAGAACCTGCCGCTCTGGAAGCTTGCCGGCGGCGCCAAGGACCGCTGCCCGCTCTATACGACAGAGGGCGGCTGGCTGCATATCGAAACGCAGGCACTGGTCGACGATGCACTGGAAGCGAAGGCCAAGGGCTTCACCGGCTCCAAGGTGAAGATAGGCAAGCCGCACGGTTCGGAGGACGTCGCGCGGCTGTCGGCGGTGCGCAAGGCGGTCGGCGACGGCTACGAGATCATGACCGACTGCAATCAGGGCTTTTCCGTCGACGAGGCGATCCGCCGCGCCGAGCGGTTGCGCGATCTCGACCTCGCCTGGATCGAGGAGCCGCTGCCGGCCGACGACATCGACGGCCATGTGCGGCTGTCGAACTCGACCACCACGCCGATCGCGGTCGGCGAGTCGCTCTATTCGATCAGACACTTTCGCGAATACATGCAGAAGGGCGCCTGCAACATCGTCCAGGTCGATGTCGGCCGCATCGGCGGCATCACCCCCTGGCTGAAAGTCGCCCACGCCGCGGAAGCTTTCGACATGCCGGTCTGCCCGCATTTCCTGATGGAGTTGCATGTCAGCCTGGTCTGCGCCGTCCAGAACGGCAAATATGTCGAATATATTCCGCAGCTCGACGAGTTGACGGGCGCCAAGATGCGCATCGAGAATGGCCATGCGCTGGCGCCCAGCGAGCCCGGCATCGGCATCGACTGGGACTGGGATGCCGTGAAGGCAAAGAGCATCGCCGAGTTCACCAGGGCGATCGCGAAATAGGGAGACGGATGATGCAGCGTATGGGAATGGTGCTGGGCCTGAAGCCCGAAAAGGTCGAGGAATATGTCCGCCTCCATGCCGATGTATGGCCGGACGTGCTGACCATGATCTCGGCCTGCAACATCAAGAACTATTCGATCTATCTGAAGCGGCCGGAGAACCTGCTTTTCTCCTATTTCGAATATCACGGCACCGACTATGCCGCCGACATGGCCAAGATGGCCGCCGACCCGAAGACGCAGGAATGGTGGGCCGTGTGCATGCCTTGCCAGGAGCCGCTGGAGACGCGAAAGGAAGGCGAGTGGTGGGCCTCGATGGACGAGGTCTTCCATTATGACTGATTCCTTTGATCCGGCATCGCTGGCGCAGTCCTGGCCGAAGCCTTTAGAACCGCGCCCGATTGTGACGTTCGGCGCCGGCTCGATCGTCGGCGATGCGCATTTCCCCGCCTATCGTAAGGCCGGCTTCCCGATTTCCGGCCTCTACGATCCGGACCAGGCCAAGGCGCAAAAACTCGCCGAGGCATGGGGCGTGACGGCGTTCCGTTCGGTCGAGGAAGCGGCTGCGGTAAAGGACGTGATCTTCGATCTCGCCACCCCGCCGGGCCGGCATGCCGAGGTGCTGAAGGCTTTGCCGGATGGCGCGGTGGCGCTGATCCAGAAGCCGATGGGCAATTATCTCGGCGAAGCGACGGAAATCCTCGAAATCTGCCGCGCCAAGCAGCTCAAAGCGGCGGTCAATTTCCAACTCCGTTTCGCGCCGATGATGCTGGCGCTGAAGGACGCGATCGCCAAGGGCTGGCTGGGCGAGGTGGTGGATTTCGACGCGCTTCTGGCGCTAGACACGCCCTGGCAGCTCTGGGAATTCCTGCTCAAGGCGCCGCGCGTCGAGATCGCCATGCATTCGATCCATTATCTCGACCTGATCCGCCAGCTTCTCGGCAATCCGCTGGGCGTGCACGCCAAGACGCTCGGCCACCCCAACCACAAGGTGGCGCAGACGCGCACCAGCGCCATACTGGACTATGGCGACACGGTGCGCTGCGCGCTCTCGATCAACCACGACCACAAATTCGGGCGCCGCTACCAGGCCTGCGAGTTCCGCATCTGCGGCACCGAGGGCGCGGCCTATGTCAAGCTCGGCCTCAACCTCGATTATCCGCGCGGCGAGCCTGATATTCTGGAAATCTATCCGAAAGGCGGGTCAGATTGGGTCGCCGTGCCGCTCGCCGGCGAATGGTTCCCTGATGCCTTTGTCGGCCGAATGGCCAACGTCCAGCGCTTCGCATCCGGCGAAGACGCCGAACTGGTCAGCTCCGTCGAGGATGCCTGGCACACCATGGCGCTGGTCGAGGCCGCCTACAAATCGAGTGCCGCGCCGGCGACGCCGCTGGCCGCAAAGCCGTAAGGCCGGACATGGAACAGACCACCTATTTCGAGGAGTACGAGATCGGCTCGTCGCGCCTCACCAGCGGCCGCACCATTACGGAGACGGACTTCGTCGTCCATGCGGGCCACACCGGCGATTTCTTCCCGCATCACATGGATGCCGAGTTCATGAAGACGACGCCCTTCAGCCAGCGCATCGCGCATGGCACGCTGGTCTTCTCGGTCGGCGTCGGGCTGACGGCGAGCATCGTCAATCCCGTCGCCTTCTCCTACGGCTACGACCGGCTGCGCTTCATCAAGCCGGTCTTCATCGGCGACACGATCCGCACGCGCACCACCATCGCCGCCAAGGAAGACGACCCGAAACGGCCAAACGCGGGACGCGTCATCGAACGCGTCGAGGTTTTGAACCAGCGCGACGAGGTCGTGCTGGCGGCGGATCACATCTATATCGTCGAGCGACGGCCCGGCTGAAAGACGGAGACAGGAACATGGCGGATATCACTGGCAAGGTCGTGGTCGTCACGGCGGCCGCACAGGGCATCGGACGGGCAAGCGCGCTGGCTTTCGCCAAGGCGGGCGCCATTGTCCATGCCACAGACATCAACGAAGCGGCCCTGGCCGAACTTAGCAAGACGCCCGGTATTACGACGCGAAAACTCGATGTGCTGAACGACGACGCGGTGAAAGCCGCCTTCGCCGAAATCGGCCAAGTCGACGTGCTGTTCAACTGCGCCGGCTTCGTCCATGCCGGCTCGATCCTGGAGATGAAGGACGAGGATCTCGACTTCGCCTTCAATCTCAATGTGCGCGCCATGATCCGCACCATCCGCGCCGTGCTGCCCGGCATGCTGGAGCGCGGCGATGGTTCGATCATCAACATGGCCTCCGTCGCCGGCGCGCCGAAGGGCGTGCCGAACCGCTTTGCCTATGGCGTGACCAAGGCGGCCGTGATCGGGATGACAAAATCGATTGCCGCCGACTACGTCGCCAAGGGCATACGTTGCAACGCCATCTGCCCGGGCACCGTCGAGAGCCCCTCGCTTCAGGGCCGCATGCAGGCGCAGGGCGACTATGAGGCGGCGCGCGCGGCCTTCATCTCCCGCCAGCCGATGGGCAGGATCGGCACGCCGGAAGAGATCGCCGATCTTGCAGTCTATCTGGCCGGCGCCACCTATACGACGGGGCAGGCCTATAACATCGACGGCGGCTGGTCGATCTGAGGCCGTTCGGCCGCCAGTTGAGTTACGAGACAGGCCAGTTAAGAGGCAGCAATGACAAAAATCACAGACCTCAGAACCCTCGACCTGCGCTTCCCGACATCGCAAAGCCTCGACGGCTCGGACGCGATGAATCCGGACCCGGACTATTCGGCCGCCTATGTCATTCTCGACACCGATGTTCCGTCGCTGAAAGGCCATGGCCTCACCTTCACCATCGGCCGTGGCAACGAGATATGCTGCGCGGCGATCGAAGCGCTGCGCCATCTCGTCGTCGGGCTTGATCTCGACTGGGTGAAAGAGGACCCCGGCCGCTTTTGGCATCACGTCACCGGCGACAGCCAATTGCGCTGGATCGGGCCGGACAAGGGCGCCATGCATCTTGCCGTTGGCGCGGTGGTCAACGCGGTCTGGGATCTCTGGGCCAAGGAAGCCGGCAAGCCGGTCTGGCGCCTGGTCGCCGAGATGAGCCCGGAAGAGATCGTGCGCATCGTCGACTTTCGCTATCTCACCGACGCCATCATGCCGGCCGAGGCGCTGGAGATTTTGAAGAAGGCCGAGGCCGGCAAGGCCGAGCGCATCGCCACGCTCGAGCGCGAAGGCTATGCCTGCTACACCACCTCGGCCGGCTGGCTCGGTTATCCGGACGACAAGCTCAGGCGCCTCTGCCAGGAAGCGGTCGACGACGGGTTCAACCACATCAAGCTGAAGGTCGGCCGCGACCGCGCCGACGATATCCGCCGTCTCAGGATCGCTCGCGAGGTAATCGGTCAGGACCGTCACCTGATGATCGACGCCAACCAGGTCTGGGAGGTCGACCAGGCGATCGACTGGCTCAAGGACCTCGCCTTCGCCAAGCCCTTCTTCATCGAGGAGCCGACCAGTCCCGACGACGTCGCCGGCCACGCCAAGATCCGCAAGGCTGTGGCGCCGATCAAGGTCGCGACCGGCGAGATGTGCCAGAACCGCATCATGTTCAAGCAGTTCATCGCAGGCGGCGCGATCGACGTCGTGCAGATCGATTCCTGCCGCATGGGCGGGCTGAACGAGGTTCTGGCGGTGCTGCTGATCGCCGCCAAATTCGGCCTGCCGGTATGGCCGCATGCCGGCGGCGTGGGGTTATGCGAATATGTCCAGCATCTGTCGATGATCGACTATGTCGCGGTATCAGGCAGCAAGGACGGGCGGGTCATCGAATATGTCGACCACCTGCACGAGCATTTCCTGGAACCCTGCGTGATCCGCAACGCCGCCTATATGCCCCCAGGTGCCCCCGGCTTCTCGATCGAGATGAAACCCCAGTCGATCGAGGATTACCTGCATCGCCCCTGAAGGCTGGCGCTGCAAACTGTGCTACGCCCGCGCGACCGGACCGCTGCGAATCGGCTATGGCATATCGCATGCAGGAGACTTCCCTCTACGAGCCGGTGAAGCGGTTCCTCGAGAGCATGGATTTCGCCGTCAAGGGCGAGATCGGCGGCTGCGACGTGGTCGGCGTGCGCGCGGGCGAGCCGGATGTCGTCGTCATCTGTGAGCTCAAGCTGCAGTTCAACCTCGAGCTCGTCCTGCAAGCCGTCGACCGCGCGGCGGCCTGCGACGAGGTCTGGCTGGCTGCTTTGATGTCGGCGCGCGGCAAGGGCCGCGAGCACGACCGCCGCTTCCGCGCGCTCTGCCGCCGTCTCGGCTTCGGCCTGTTGGGCGTCGGCAAGAAGGGCGAGGTGGAGTTGCTGCTCAGTCCCGCCGCCTTGCCGCCGCGCCGCGACCCGCGCCGACGCTCGCGGTTGGTCGAGGAGCACCATCGCCGCAAGGGCGATCCATCCATCGGCGGCAGCACGCGCAAGAAGCCGATCATGACCGCTTATCGCCAGGAGGCGCTGGCCTGCGCCGCCGCTATGGCCGACGGTCCGAAACGGCCGCGCGATCTCAAAACCCTTTCGCCGCGCGCTGCCAGCATCCTGCAGCATAATTACTATGGCTGGTTCGCCCGCGCCGAGCGCGGCATCTACGCGCTGACAGAAGCCGGCCTTGCCGCGATTGGGCCGGCGGCGCTATAGGCCCTCGCGCCGGCGAATCTTCGCCGGCTTGCCACTTGGCCCGGCTTACCACTCGCCGAAGGAACCGTCCTTGTGCGCCAGACCGGGTTGCGCCAGCGGTGTCCTTCCCTGGCGCGCTCCGAAAGATCCGCCGTGACGGAGATCGCGAAACTATTCCACTCGCGCGGCTATCGCGATCAGAAACGCTCGCGGTAGTCGCGCGGGTTGGTGCCGAGGACGCGTAGAAAGCCGCGCCGCATCGTTTCCTCGGAGCCGAAGCCGCAGCGCCGGGCCGTCTGGCTGACCGTCTGCCCCCGCTCCAGCATCCGCCGCGCCGCTTCAATGCGGATCTCCTCGACGGCACGGGCGGGTGTCCGCCCGGTTGCCTCTTGATAGCGGCGCGAGAAACTGCGCCGGCTCATGGCGGCGCGCTCGGCCAACTGCTCCAGGGAAAGGTCGGCGCTCAGATTGTCCAGGATCCAGCCATGCAGCCGGTCGAAGCGCCCGTCGCCTTCCTGCAGCTTGAGGGTCTGGCTGAACTGCGCCTGGCCGCCGGGACGTTTCAGGAAGACGACCAGCTCGCGCGCCACGGCCAATGCCAAGCGTCGGCCAAGGTCGGCCTCGACGAAGGACAGCGCAAGGTCGATGCCCGCCGTCACACCGGCCGAGGTCCAGACACTGCCGTCGCGAATGAAGATCGGGTCGGGTTCCAGCCGGACGGCCGGAAAAGCGCTTGGCGAACTCCGCGCAGCGGCCCCAGTGGGTAACCGCGCGGCGCCCGTCGAGCAGGCCGGCCTCGGCCAGCAGCATGGCGCCGCTGCAGACGGAGGCTGTCCGCGTCGCGTCGCGCGAGCGGCCGATGATCCATTGGACCAGCTCGGCATCCTCGCAGGCAGCGTTGACGCCCCAGCCGCCGGGCACGATCACCGTGTCGATCTCGCTCCCGTGCGCCGGCAGTGCCGCTGCCTCCAGCACCAGACCGGACGATGTCCTGATCCGCAGCGAAGCGGCGACGACGACGACCTCATAGGCGGGCGCGTCGCCGGCCTGTGTCCTGAAGTCGTTGGCGCTGGCGAAAACCTGGAGCGGTCCGCTGACATCGAGGAGCTGGACGTCTGGATAGGCGAGGATTTCGATGCGGTGCATGGGTTTGGCCTGAAATGAGGGGTGAATGGCGATCGTGCCAAAGCATGGTGCCTTAGATTGCCCGGAGTCAACCAGTGGAGATTCCCATGTCCCTTCGTTTCGGCATCCTCGTATTTCCCAACGTCCAGCAGCTCGACCTCACCGGGCCTTACGAGGTCATGGCAACGGTCAAGGGCGCCGAAGTGGAATTGATCTGGAAGGATCGCAATCCGGTGACATCGTCGACGCGGCTGTCCCTCATGCCGACGGCGACCTTCGACGATTGCCCGCCTCTCGACGTGCTGTGCATTCCAGGCGGTGGCGGCGTCAACGCGCTCCTGGAGGACAAGACGGTTCTCGATTTCGTCCGGAAGCGCGCGACGCAGGCGCGCTACATCACCTCGGTGTGCAGCGGCGCGCTGGTGCTCGGCGCGGCCGGGCTGCTCAAGGGCAAGCGCGCCACCACGCATTGGTATGCACATGATTTCCTTGAGGAGTTCGGCGCGATCCCTGTCGATGCGCGCATCGTCGAGGACAGCAATTTGATCACCGCCGGCGGCGTCACCTCGGGCATCGATTTCGGCCTGGCGCTGGTTGCAAGGTTGCTGGGGCAGGCCGAAGCGGAGGTCGTGCAGCTCTCGCTCGAATACGCGCCGGCGCCTCCCTTCCGCTCCGGCACACCGGCTGAGGCCTCGCCGGCCGTCCTGGCGGAGGCGAAAGCGCGGCTCTCGGGTTCGCGGCGGGTGCGTGAGGAGATGTTCGCGCGCTGGCGCGAGGAGCGCGCGGCGGCCACGCCGGCGCGCATCCACGCCTGAAACCCTAGCAATTCCGGGAGAAGCGTGAGCGGTTAAGCTCGGCGACTTCGCCGTCGCCTTCTGTCCGGAATCGCTCAACAAAGAGGGCCGAATGGCGGAAATCCGCGCCGTTCGGCCAAGCCTCGTTTCGACCGTTGACACGTCCCGCGGCCTGTGCAGAATTGGTTGGACCATTGAACCAATTTGGCTTCTCCTGGCGTGACCGATTTCCTGCCCCCTATCCAGACCACGGCCCGCGATGACGCGGTGCTGAAGGCCTTGGCGGGCTTCGTGCGGCAGGAGGCCCTAGGCCCCGGCGAGAAGCTTCCGACAGAGCGCATTCTCGCCGGACGCCTCAGGGTCAGCCGCAACACGGTGCGCGAGGCCCTGACCCGCTGGGAGGGTCTCGGCCTCGTCGAGCGGCGGCAGGGCTCAGGCACCTATCTCAAGGCCGCCGTCTCGCCTGATATGCTGCACATGCCGCTGACGCTGTCCGGCGGCAATGATTTCGCCGGCCTGATGCGCACACTGGAGATCCGCCGGGCCCTTGAGGCCGAGGCGGCCGCCCTTTGCGCCATCCGCGGCGGCAAGGCCGAGATCGCCGAGATCGAGCGCAAGCTCGACATCATGGAAGATGCCTTCCGCACCCGCGCCGGCATGTCCTCGGAGGAGGACTGGGAGTTCCACCAGGCGGTCTACCGCGCCTCGGGCAATCCGCTGTTCGAGCAGATCATCAGCGCCATGCATGAGCTCTTCCACCGCTTCTGGGAGCATCCGCTCGGCGTGCGCGACTTCGGCCACGCCAGCTTTCCCTATCACCGCACCATCTTCGACCGCATCGCCGCGCATGATCCGGACGGCGCGCGCGCCGAGGCGCTGAAGCTAATCGCCACCGTCGAGGACGATCTGAAGCGCGGTGCCGCTAACCTCAAACTTTCGGACCGCAGATGAACGAGCAGCCCAACACCTTCGACCCGGCCCCGCTGGCCGGCGATTATCTCGGCGAGGCGGCGACGTTGCTGGCGCATGACGATCCGTTTCCAGGCGGCGCCGTGGTGCCGCCGATCTACCAGACCTCGCTGTTCACCTTCGCCAATTACGCCGACATGGCCGACACGTTTGCCGGCAGAAGGAAGCAGCCGATCTATTCGCGCGGCGACAATCCGACGGTGATGGAGTTCGAGGCGCGTGTCGCCGCCTTGGAAGGCGCTGAGGCCGCGCGCGGCTTTTCGAGCGGCATGGCGGCGATCAGTGCTACCGTGCTCGCCTTTGTCGGCGCCGGCGAGCGCATGGTTGCCGTGCGCAACTGCTATGGCGACGCCTACCGCCTGTTCGAGCGGCTCTTCCCACGCCTCCATATTAAGGTCGATTATGTCGACGGCTCGGACCCGGATGCGGTCGCCGCCGCGCTTCCCGGCGCCAAGCTGCTCTACCTCGAAAGCCCGACCTCGATGATGTTCGAGCTGCAGGACCTGGCGCATCTGACCCGGCTGGCGAAGGAGCAGGGCATCGTCACCACCATCGACAATTCCTGGGCGACGCCCGTCTTCCAGAAGCCGATCTCGCACGGCGTCGACCTGGTGCTGCATTCGGCCTCGAAATATTTGAGCGGCCACAGCGACACCGTCGCCGGCGTGGTGGCGGGTTCGTCCGCCCACATCAAGCACATCAACGAGCAGACCTATTCGCAGCTTGGCGGCAAGCTGTCGCCCTTCGAAGGCTGGCTGTTGCTGCGCGGCCTGCGCACGCTGCCGCTGCGCCTGCCGCACCACATGAAAAGCGGGCTCATCATTGCCGAGCGGCTGAAGGCGCATGGCAAGGTCGAGCGGGTCAACCACCCCGCCTATTCCAACCACCCCGGCAAGAAGACTTTAGCCGGCTATGCCGGACTGTTCTCCTTCGAGGTCACCGAGGATGTCGACATCCCGGCTTTCGTCGACGCGCTGAAATATTTCCGCATCGGCGTCAGCTGGGGCGGCCATGAAAGCCTGGTCGTGCCGGCAAAAGCCTCGCTCGAGCAGACACCGGGCATCAATTCGATGGCGCGCTTCGGCGTCAGCCCTCGAACCATCCGCTTCAACGTCGGATTGGAAAATGTCGAGGACCTCTGGGCCGACATCGCCCAAGCCTTCGACAAAAGTAAAGCCTTCGACAAATCAAAAAAATAGTCGTCCAAAATGGGAGTCCCGAAGATGAAAAAACTGACCATCATGTTTGCCGCCGTGGCCGGCCTGGCGATTTCCGCCAGCGGCGCGCTGGCCGATACCACCATCAAGCTGGTCGAGGTCATCACCAGCCCGCCGCGCACCGAATTCCTGAAGAAGCAGATCGCCGAATTCGAGACGGCGAATCCGGGCATCAAGGTGGAGGTGGTCTCGCTGCCCTGGGGCCAGGCCTTCGAGAAGTTCCTCACCATGGTGCAGGCGGGCGACACGCCCGACGTCGTCGAAATGCCCGAGCGCTGGATGGGCCTTTACGCGAACAACGGCCAGCTTGAGGATCTCGGCCCTTACATGGCCAAATGGCCCGACGCCAAGACGCTCGGCGACCGCGCCAAGCAGTTCGGCTCGACCGTCAACAACACGCAGTTCATGATCCCTTATGGCTACTATGTGAACGCGCTGTTCTGGAACAAGAAGCTCTTCAAGGAAGCCGGCCTCGACCGGCCGCCGGAAAACCTCGACGAGTTCGTCTCCTTTTCCAAGAAGATCTCCGCCATTCCCGGCAAATACGGCTACTGCCTGCGCGGCGGCCCCGGCGCCTTCAACGGCATGCACATGTTCATGAACATCGCCGACGGCAAGGGCGGCTATTTCACCGACGATGGTGTCTCGACCATCAATGACGAAGGCTCGGTCAAGGGGCTGCAGATGCTGGCCGACATGTACAAGAACGGTCTGGCGCCGAAAGATTCCGTGAGCTGGGGCTTCAATGAGACCGTCACCGGCTTCTATTCCGGCACCTGCGCCATGCTGAACCAGGATCCCGACGCGCTGCTCGGCATCGCAGACAAGATGAGCGCCGACGACTTCGCGGTGGCGCCGCTTCCCGTGGGTCCGAGCGGTAAATCCTATCCGACGCTGGGCTATGCCGGCTGGGCGATGTTCGCCAATTCCCAGCACAAGGACGAGGCCTGGAAGCTGATGGCCACACTTCTGTCGCCCAAGGACAATCTGGAATGGGCCAAGGAAGTCGGCGTCGTGCCGATCCACAACGGCGCCGACCAGGACGCGCATTTCAAGACCGAGCAGTTCAAGGGCTGGTTTACCGAGCTCAACGACAGCTCCAAATATGAAATGGTGACACCGCCGACGCATCTGGAAAACCTCGGCAACTTCGTCGACCAGGTGGCGATCAAGAATTTTCAGGAAGTGCTGCTCGGCCAGAAGCAGGCCAAGGACGTGGCCGACGAATGGGCCAAGTTCCTGACCAAGGAACAGCAGGACTGGCTGGCGAAAAACAAGAAGTGACGCCCTTCTTCCTTCTCTCCGTTCACGGGGAGAAGGTGTCACGAAGTGACGGATGAGGGGGCGGCGCCAGCATTTCATAAGTTCGCGCGGCCTCTCATCTGCCTGCCGGCATCTTCTCCCCGTTGAACGGGGAGAAGGAAGCTGCCGCCATGGCGGCACCCACTCACCACCGTAGAGCCAACACGCATGACCTACGCAGTGTCCGAGATCCGATCCGCCGCCCGGCCGCGAAAGCAACGGCTGAGCAAGGCCGCGGTCGAGCCGTGGCTCTATCTTTCGCCTTCTATCGTCCTGCTGGTCCTGGTGCTTTTGGTGCCGCTGATCATCGGCATCAGCTATTCCTTCCGCAAATTCTCGGCCTTCAAGTCGCAATATGTCGGTCTCGCCCAGTATCAGGCGATGCTCTCCGACCAGGTGCTCGGCCAGGCGCTGATCAACACGCTGTGGTGGACGGTCGCCAGCCTGTTCTTTCAGTTCTTCCTTGGCCTGGGCCTGGCGCTGCTCCTCGACAAGCCCTTCTACGGCCGCAAGGTCGTGCAGGCTGTCGTGTTCCTGCCTTGGGCGGTGCCGTCCTTTCTTTCGGGCCTCACCTGGGCCTGGCTGTTCAACCCGATCATCGGGCCGCTGCCGCATTGGCTGTTCGCGCTTGGCCTGAAAGCGGAGCCGACGAATATTCTGTCCGATCCGGCCACTGCCATGTGGGGGCCGATCGTCGCCAACATCTGGTTCGGCATTCCCTTTTTCGCCATCACGCTGCTTGCGGCGCTGAAGTCGATCCCCTCCGAACTGCATGAGGCGGCTGCCATCGACGGCGCTTCGCCATGGCAGCGCTTCACCAAGGTGACGCTGCCCTTCCTGGCGCCGACCATCGTCATTACCGTCATGCTGCGCACCATCTGGATCGCCACCTTCGCCGACCTGATCTTCGTCATGACCGAGGGCGGACCGGCGGGCTCGACCAGCACGGTGCCGGTCTACATCTATGTCAGCGCCTTCAAGTCGCTGGACAAAGGCTATGCCTCGGCTGTCGCGGTGCTGCTTCTGGTGCTGCTCATCGCCTACGCCATCGGCCTGATCGCCATCCGCCGCACGCTGGTGAGGCACGTCTGATGATCGCCGGTCGCTCCACCTCCTCGCGCATTTTCGGCGGCATCGGCCTCTATGCGGCTATCGCGGCTTACGTGATCTTCGCGCTTTTCCCGATCTTCTGGACGCTGAAGATCTCGGTGACGCCCGAGCGCCTGCTCTATTCCGAAGGCATCACCTTCTGGCCGTCGCAGACGACGCTGAAGAACTTCGCCACGGTGCTGGAGGCCTCCGACTTTCCGCGTTATTTCCTGAACAGCGTCATCGTCTCGGTGTCGACGGCCGCCTTTGTCACGGTCATCGCCACGCTTGCCGGCTATGCCATGTCGCGCTTCACTTTCCGCGGCAAGGCGACGCTGGCGATCCTGTTGCTGCTCACCCAGACCTTCCCGCTCGTCATGGTCATCCCGCCGATCTACCGCATCATGGGCGACCTCGGCCTCACCAACAGCTTGATCGGCCTGATCATCATCTACACCGCCTTCAACACCGCCTTCGCCACCTTCCTGATGCAATCCTTCTTCGACGGCATCCCGAAGGATCTTGAGGAGGCGGCGATGATCGACGGTTGCACCCGCGCTCAGGCGATGCGCCGGGTGATCGTGCCGCTGACCTTGCCGGGAATGGGCGCCACGCTGGGCTTCGTCTTCACCGCCGCCTGGAGCGAATTGCTGTTCGCGCTGATGCTGATCTCCAGCGACGAGCAGAAGACCTTCGCCGTCGGCCTGCTCACCTTCATCGGCAAGTTCGCCGTCGACTGGGGGCAGATGATGGCGGCCTCCATCCTGGCGCTCATCCCGGTCTGCGTCTTCTTCGCCTTCCTGCAACGCTATCTCGTCACCGGTCTCACCGCCGGCGCGGTCAAAGGATAAAAGATGGCTTCCGTCACGCTGCAAAACGTCGAGAAGGACTATGGCGCGCTGCGCATCCTGCACGGCGTCGATCTCGAGATCGCTGATGGCGAGTTCGTCGTGCTGGTCGGCCCGTCCGGCTGCGGCAAGTCCACGCTGCTGCGCATGATCGCCGGCCTGGAAGAAGTCACCGGCGGCGAGATCCATATCGGCGAGCGGCTGGTCAACGATGTCGCGCCGAAGGACCGCGACATCGCCATGGTGTTCCAGTCCTATGCGCTCTACCCGCATATGGATGTCTCCTCCAACATGGGCTTCAGCCTGATGCTGAAGAAGGCCGAGAAGACGACGATCGACGGCAGGGTGGGCGCCGCCGCCAAGCGACTCGGCCTCGACCCCTATCTCGGCCGCCTGCCGCGCCAGCTCTCCGGCGGCCAGCGCCAGCGCGTCGCCATGGGCCGCGCCATCGTGCGCGACCCGAAAGTGTTCCTGTTCGATGAGCCGCTGTCGAACCTCGACGCCAAATTGCGCGTCCATATGCGCGCCGAGATCAAGGCGCTGCACCAGCAGCTCAAGACCACGTCGGTCTATGTCACCCATGATCAGGTTGAGGCGATGACGATGGCCGACCGCATCGTCGTCATGCATGACGGCTTTGTGCAGCAGGTCGGCCGTCCGCTGGAGCTTTACGACCGTCCGGTCAACGCCTTCGTCGCCGGCTTCATCGGCTCGCCGGGCATGAACTTCTTGCCGGCCAAGGTCGCCAAGGGTGGCAAGGTCGATGCCGTGCTCGCCGATGGCCAGAAGCTACGGCTGCCGGATGGGTTGCCGCTGAGCGACGGCGATGACCTCACCATCGGACTGCGGCCCGAGCACATCAAGCTGGTCGACGGCGCGCTGAAGGCCGAGGTCGAGGTGGTCGAGCCGCTCGGCCTGTCGACGCAGTTCTATGTCAGGCTGGCCAACCAGCAGGTCTGCGTCTTCGTCATGGGCCGCAGCGACGTGAGGCCGGGCGACACGATCCGCCTCGCCGCCGATCCGGCTGCACTGCATCTGTTCGATCCGAAGAGCGGAAATCGGATCGGCTAGCCTGTCGTCGATGCGGGGCGAAAGGCCCTGGGCTAAAATCGCACCTGTTGATTCGTCTCGACAGGAAAAGGCATGAGCAAGGCCCTCGGCACATTCGCACTGATCACGGTTCTGAGCGCCTTGCTGATGGCGCTGTCATTGGCCGTGGCGAGGCACGGCTACCCCTATGGCGCGTTCGGCGTGAAGCGTCTCGACGGTACTGCCGACGCCGGCTCCTTCCTTGCGATCGCCGCCGTCTATTTTTTCGGCGCGATGCTGATGATGATCCTGCCGATCCGCGCCGCCGGCATCGTGCTGACGCATGCCGCCGATGCGGTCTTCTGGGCGACGATCATGCTGTTCGCGACCATCGTCGGCTCGCTGGCCGCCAGATGGGCCTTCGGCCAGCATGAGGTGCTTTGGGCGCTCTTCAACTGGCGCTTCCTGTTCGTGGCAGTGATCGTAGCGGCGCATCTCACCATGAACGAGCTTCGCCGCAACATCCTGCTCAGAAGCCTGTTCTTCGTCATCTTCGGCGCGGTCACGCTCGCCTGCCTGTTCTGGTCGTTCTCGACCTGAGTCCTAGCTTTGTCGCATAGGCGGGTAGACCTCCTGCCAGGCAATGGCTATATCATTTGTCTGACAATTGACCTCGGCCGAAGGCCGCCGCGACCAAACCCAAGGAAAAAGAACATGACCGTGCTGCGCAAGAACCTGATCGACGGCGAGTGGCTTGGCGAGGCCGGCTCGCGCAACATCAATCCCTCGAACACCAACGATGTCGTCGGCGAATACGCTTCGGCCGGGCCGGAGGAGGCAAAACAGGCCATCGCCGCCGCTAAGGCGGCCTTCCCTGCCTGGTCGCGTTCCGGGCCTCTTGCCCGCCACGCCGTGCTGAAGAAGACTTCCGACGAGATCATGGCGCGCAAAGACGAGATCGGCCGATCGCTCGCCCGCGAGGAAGGCAAGACGCTGGCCGAGGGCGTCGGCGAGACCATCCGCGCCGCGCAGATATTCGATTTCTTCGCCGGTGAGACGCTGCGCCTGTCGGGCGAGATGGTGCCGAGTGTGCGGCCGGGCGTCGGCGTCGAGATGACCCGCGAGGGCGTCGGCGTCGTCGGCATCATCACGCCGTGGAATTTCCCGATCGCTATTCCCGCCTGGAAGATCGCTCCGGCGTTGGCCTATGGCAACACGATCGTGTTCAAGCCGGCGGAACTCGTTCCCGAAAGCGCCTGGACCATCGTCGATATCCTGCATCGCGCCGGCCTGCCCAAGGGCGTGCTCAATCTCGTCATGGGCAAAGGCTCGGTGGTCGGCCAGGCGATGCTCGATAGCCCCGACGTCAATGCCATCTCCTTCACCGGCTCTGCCGGCACAGGCAAGCGTGTCGCCGCGGCGAGCGTCGAGCATATGCGCAAGTTCCAGCTCGAAATGGGCGGCAAGAACCCCCTTGTCGTGCTCGATGACGCCGACCTCGCGGTGGCCGTCGATTGCGCGATCAACGGCGCCTATTTCTCGACCGGCCAGCGCTGCACCGCGTCCTCGCGCCTGATCGTCACCGAGGGCATCCACGACCGTTTCGTCGATGCGGTGAAGGAGCGGTTGGACAAGCTCGTCATCGGCGACGCGCTCGATGCCAAGACGCAGATCGGCCCGGTCGTCGATCAGACCCAGCTCAAGCAGGACGAGGACTATATCGCCATCGGCCGCCAGGAAGGCGCCGAGCTCGCCTTCGGCGGCGAGCGGCTGGAGCGCGAAACGCCCGGCTTCTATTTGAGGCCGGCACTGTTCCTCGGCTCGACGAACGAAATGCGCATCTCGCGCGAGGAGATTTTCGGCCCGGTCGCCAATGTCATCCGCGTCAAGGACTATGACGAGGCGCTCAGCGTTGCCAACGACACACCGTTCGGCCTCACCTCCGGCATTTGTACCACCAGCCTGAAGCACGCGACGCATTTCAAGCGCAATTCCGAGGCCGGCATGGTGATGGTCAATTTGCCGACGGCCGGCGTCGACTTCCACGTGCCGTTCGGCGGCCGCAAGGGCTCCAGCTACGGTCCGCGCGAGCAGGGCCGTTACGCCATGGAGTTCTACACCACGGTGAAGACCGCCTATACATTCGCCGGCTAATCCAATCCGGGAGCAGACCGATGAGCGTGGCCGACATGACATGGCTCAACCCGCCGCCGCACCACACGGTCGGCGAGGGCACGCTCACCGTCCGAACGGGCAAGGACACTGACTTCTGGCGCGAGACCTTCTACGGTTTCTGGCGCGACAACGGCCATTTCCTCTACCGTCCCGTCGAGGGTGACTTCAGCGCCGAGGTCACCGTCAAGGGCGACTACAAAGTGCTCTACGATCAGGCGGGGCTGATGCTGCGCCTGAGCGAAACGCACTGGATCAAGGCCGGCGTCGAATACACCGACGGGCTGGCCTACTTCTCCGTCGTCGTCACCAACGACACCTCCGACTGGTCGCTGGTCGCCATCGCCGCCGGGAAGGACGGCGTCAGGATCCGCCTGACCCGTCACGCCGAGGCGATCCGCATCCAATATCTGGACGCCTCGGATGGCCACTGGAAACCGGTGCGGCTGGCCTACTTCCCGATCTCGAAATCGGTCGATGTCGGCATGATGTGCTGCTCGCCGCAACGCGAAGGTTTCGAGGCGACCTTTTCGGATTTTGTGGTTGGTCCGCCGATTTCCAAGGAGTTGCACGATTAGAGCAATTCCAGGAAAAGTGTGAGCGGTCAGGTGGCGCCATCGGCGTAACCCTCCGCCCGGAATTTACGCCGCCGCCCACTTCCAGGAGTTGCCCCAATCAGACCGGGGCCGGCATACGGCCATTGGCAGGACTCTCGTCCTCGGCTGGAAGGGCCACTCTGCGGCGCCGGAAAGCCGGCAACGGAGTCAGCGTGAACAGGCCGTAATAGACGATGAAGGACGCCATGAAATAGGGGCCGAGCATCTCGACCTCGAAGAAGGAGCGGATCAGCATCAGCCCGGTCGCGCCGGCAAGCACCACCGAATCGGCGCTCCATTCCCCGAACACCACTTTCGACACATGACCGTAGAAAGAGCGCAGGATGACCAGCGCCAGCAAGGTGACGCCGACGAAGCCGATCTCGACCAGCGTCTCGACATAGGTGTTGTGGAAATGGAAGCCGGAGCGCGTAGAGATATAGAATTCCGCCCACAGCCGCTCCGGGTCGGCAAAACCCTGCACCCAATAGGCGGCATAGCCATAGCCGAGCAGCGGATGCTCCTGCGCCGCTGCCCAGCCCTGCTCCCACAGATAGGTGCGGCCGGTGAGTGTCGAATCCTTGCCGAAGATGCCGAGCACGAAATCCAGCAGGCCAAGGTTGAGCGCTGCCGCGACGCCCGTCACCAGCGCCCCGGCGCCGATGATGAACAGCACGCGGCGATAGCGCAGCGACAACACCTTGGTCATGCTGAGCAGCATCACGATGCCGACCACCGCCGGCAGCGAAGCCACCGACGTCGCCGAATGGGCGATGGCCAGCATATAGACCGACAAGAGCATGATCGGCGCGGTCCATACGAAGCCCAGCCAATTGCGCCGGTAGAAGACAAGGAACGCCAGGCAGAAGAAGATGCCGAGCGAAGAGAAGAAGCCGATCTGGTTCTTGGAACCGAAGGCGCCGACGAAATTGACCGTGCCGTCGATCGTATCGAGCGCGTAACCGCCGACTCCGAGTGAATAGAGCAGAACGACGAAAGTGCCGATCAGCGAGCCGACCACCAGCGTGCGCACGCTGATTGTGCGCGCCGCGACATAGGCGCAGACGATATGCGAGGAATATTGCACCGCTGCGCGCGCGCTGATGCCCGCCGCCTGGGACCAGAACACCGAGAAGCAGACATAGGCCGCAAGCAGAATGGGCAGCCAGGCGCTGGATAGCCTCCAGGTGAAGCGCCGGTAATCGACGAACAGCAGCGGCAGCCAGACCGCGTAATAGGCGAGGATCAGGATCTGGCCGAAATTGGGCGAGTAGGCGAAAGCGATCATGGAAACCGCGACGGCGAAGGTGCCGTAGGTCTCGTTGCGATCGGGATCGATCAGAATGGATTTCAGAATCTTCATGCCGGATTGTCCGTCGAGCCCTTTCCTACGCCACGGCCCGGGCGCGCTGCATCTGCCGCTGCAGGAAGCGCCGCACCGGCTCGTCATAGACGCGCGTGGCGATATCGGCAATGACGACGACCGAGGCCGCCATTACGATGCCGAACCAGGGATGATGCGCGAAAGGATCGATCGAGAAGGCCTTGCCGGCCCCGGCGATGATCATCAGCATCGGCGTGTGGATGATGTAGACCGGATAGGAAATCCGCCCGAGCCAGCCATAGAAGCCTGACAGAAGCGGCGCGGTCGGGGCCACCGCGCCGGTCATCACCATGATCGGGAAGGCGATGACGATTGCCGCGAGGTCGTAGACAACGCGCGCGCCGCCCGCCGGAGCGATGGCGAAGACGGCAAGCGTGAGCAGGATCGCGCCCTCGACCCACAAGCCGCGCCGCAGGAAGCCGAGGCCGCCCTGCCAGCGCGTCATCGACCGGCAGAGCAGCACGCCCAGGAAGAAGGAGAATGTCACCCGCGGTAGGCCGCTGAGGATGGTGTTGCCGGTCATGCCGAAATCCAGCGTGCCGGCGAGGATCGAAGCGACGACGAGCAGCACGAGGCTGACGGCGACGATCCCCGTCAGCACGCGCCTCGACAAGAGCACGAAGACCGCGACATAGGCGATGTTGACGATGAGCTCGAAGAACAGCGACCATGACGCCGGATTGAGCGGGAAGATCGTGTGGTAGGCGTCGCTGACCAGCGGAATGAAGAACATGCCGGTCGTCAGCTGCATGCCGATCTCGGACAACGGCATGTATTCGGCCGGCATCAGCCTGTTCTTGACCAGCAGGTAGAAGAAGCCGAGCAGCGTGCCGGCGAGATAGAGCGGATAGAGCCGGATCAGGCGGATGGCCACGAACGTGCCGAAGCCCATGCCGCTCTCGATCTTGCGGTCATAGGCATGCGCGATGACGAAGCCGCTGAGCAAGAAGAACAGATCGACCGCGAGATAGCTCGACGGCAGCACCTTGCCGTCGGCCAGGAACGGCGAGAAGTGGTAGAGCATGACGCTGATCGCCGCCACGCCGCGGATGGCGTCGAGATTGAGATACACGTGACGCGGAGCTGCGGGCTGCATGTTATGCCTTCAAGCGGTCCAAACAGATCGCTCGCCCGCGCTGCGCGCGAACGAGCCTGGCTTGTCCCTCCCGCCTCCGTTCCCGGCTTCGCCTGGACGATCCCGGGTCGGCGGCGCTATTGGCTGGCCGTCGGCGCCAGCTTGACCTTGATCACATCGCCCGGCAGGACAGGCGTGTCTTCATTGGCCTCGACCTCGCTCGTCTTGCCGTCGGCAATCCGCACCAGCGAATAGAGCAGGGCCGGTTCCTGGTCGTCGGTGATGCTGGCCGCCGTCGCGGGGTCCGATGCCTGCGCGATCAGGCCCTTCTGCATGCCGGCCTTCAATGTCGCCTCGTTCAGGTCGGCCTCGGTCTGCTGACGGCTGGTGGTAAGGGCGGAGTTGAGCGAGTTCTTGGCGTCGATGGCATCCTGCTCAGCCTTGCTGATCGACTGCTTGGCGGTGAGGATGGCCGTCTCATAGTCGAGGATCTTGCCCTGCAGGTCGGTGACCGACTGTTGCGAGGAAAGCAGGCGCGCATTCGCGACCAGGCCTTTCTGCGCCAGCGGACCGATGCTGTCGGCCTGCTTCTCGGCCAGGTCGACCTGCTTCTG
Organism: Mesorhizobium sp. CA4; assembly: GCF_020165075.1. Lineage (NCBI taxonomy): Bacteria > Pseudomonadati > Pseudomonadota > Alphaproteobacteria > Hyphomicrobiales > Phyllobacteriaceae > Mesorhizobium > Mesorhizobium sp. CA4. Next base: position 56,089 of record NZ_JAIUHK010000019.1, on the reverse strand, counting down.
CTGGTTGGTAATCTTCTTCTGCAGCGATTCGATTTCCGCTTGCAGAACGCCTTTCAGGTCGTCGAGAGCATCGAGCTTCAGCTTCAGCGATTTCTGGTCGGAGACCAGGATCGCCATTTCGTCGGCGACGATGGTCGCCAGTCTCGGATCGCCCTCGATCTCCTTCGGCACCTCGAAACTCGTCTTACCGGCAAGGTCGGCATCGATCCTGGCCCGCTTGACCAGCAGGCGGATACGTTGGTCATCATAGATGTCGAAGCTGCCCTTGGCGGTGACCAGATCTTTGCCGAGTTGCGGACCATAGTCGGCGTTGCGCCTTATGCCGCCGGCAATGCTGATTGCCTTGAGCACGGTCAGATCGGGCACGAAGGGAAACTGGCCGGGATTCTGGACCTCGCCCGAAATGTAGAACGGCCGGAACTGCGCCATCTCGACCGAGGCTTCCGGCTTGTCGGGTAGCGCCAGCTTACGCTGCAGCGCGAGCCCGATCGCTGAAGCGATCTCCGCCGTCGTCTTGCCGGTGGCCTGCAGGTTGCCGACAAACGGCACCGACAGCGTCCCGCCCGGGCCGATCGAATACTCGCCATTGATGGCCGACCAGTCGCGGAAAGTGCCGTCGACCGTCTGCCATTCGGCGACGCGGATGTTGAGCTTGTCCAAGGGGCCAAGCTGATAATCGCCGGCGGCGGCGAACTGCGGCATGGCCAGCGACGCTGCAAGCAAGACGGCCGCGAAGCGGGCTGGCGTCCTGGATATGAGACTGCAGGCGAAAGACAGTCCGAGGAGGTATTTTGTCAAATGAACGTTTCCGATCCGCTTTGGCCCCATCCGCCCGATGAGATCACTGCCGGATGCCTGCCCCGAATTCGGCGGAGCAGGCCCCGTCGGTCAATAGCTGCCGCGCGACATCCACACGGCAGGAACCGTCTTGAAGATGATGCGAATATCCTGAAACAACGACCAGTTCTCGACATAATGGCGATCGAAGGCGACGCGCGTGTCGTAAGATACGTCGTTGCGGCCGCTCACCTGCCAGAGTCCGGTGAGACCCGGGCGCGACTTCAGGTAATAGACCGCGGCGCTGCCATAGATCTCCAATTCATCGCGCACGACCGGGCGCGGGCCGACAAGGCTCATGTCGCCCTGTAGGATGTTGAGGATCTGCGGCAGCTCGTCGAGGCTGAGCTTGCGAAGCACCTGGCCGACGCGGGTGACGCGCGGATCGTTCTTCAGCTTTCGCGTCGCGATCCATTCGGCATTGGCTTCGGGATTGGCCGCCAGATACGCGGCGAGCACGCGCTCGCCGTTCGGAACCATGGTGCGGAATTTGAGGCAGGAGAAGATCCTGCCGCCGCGGCCGATCCGCTTATGGCCATAAAAGATCGGACCGTTGTCCGAAAGCTTGACCAGCAGGGCGATCATCAGGAAAAGCGGGCTGAGCAGGGCCAGCCCTGCCAAGGCACCGACGATATCGAAGCTGCGTTTGATCAGACCGCCGATGGGGGGTGGAAAATCAACGCCGACCTGCGCAAAACCCGCATTAGCCGACTTGGCGACGTCCCTCATGCAGAAGCTCCATACGTTGAACGGATGGTTTACGGCAAGATACCAAAAAAATGCTGCAGCGCAACACACAATTTCCCATCTTCTTGAAATGTTCACGTCATGAATTGACTAAATAATAAACCTGTCATGCCCAAATTTTCACCTTTGTGGCACGTTTATGACAAGGTGAGAGCAAACCAGGAAAATGTAGCCCGCCTTTCGGGCCATTTTTGGGCAGTGCATTCTTTGCTGCAGAAGAAATGCGGTTGCAGGACGCTGGAAGCACTCGTCAGGGTAAGTTATTCGGGTAAAATACTAATCAAAGTGGCAAGTTTTACTGAACCGACAGACGGCTCATTGATTAGCTGCCGGAGCCAGAGTGTGCGACGCAGCATGGCAGAGTCGATCTCGTAAAATCATTGGAAACCATACCTGCACGGCCTTGCTCCGACCGACCCGCCTTAATAGAGTCGCAAATTGTTCCTGTCATAGTCTGCATGGGTAAGGAAGGCCGGAAGCAACCGGCCGGATTGGGCAGCCATAAAGAGCTCTTTGGCGCAACGGGGAGTTACGCGGGTGGGTAAGTCGCAGCTTCTGCATGCTCGTATCGGTTGAGGAACCGGCGAACATGTCTCTGCCAAAATTCATCATAGGAATGATGTTCGCACTGGCGATCGTCATCGGCTGGTCCTATTTCGATGGCGCCTCGGCGGGCACCATCCTCCTTCGCGCGGTAGTCTGCGCCGTGATCATCCAGGCCGGCTATTTCCTCCTGGTCTTCGCCATGATCGGCAGAACCACGCCGGCATCGGCCGACAAGGCCCGGGAGGCCGACCGCGGCATGGTCCTGAACAACGTCGCCGACGGCGAAAAGCTAAGCGCTAGGCGCGGCCTCCACTGAACGTTCGACCGGCGCCGGCACCAGTTCCGTCTCGACCGATGGCGCGCCGTCGCGCTCGGCCTGCTCGCCGGACAGCATCCTGGCAAGGCGACTGCCGGCTTTCGCCTTCAGCCGCCGATATTGTCCGACTTCGACGATGCGTCCGTTCTCTATAGCCACGACCCAGTCGGCAAAGGCGATCATCGACGGCCGGTGCGCGATGGTCAGGATCGTCATCCTTCCGCGCAACGCCTCGATCGATTGGGCGATCAGCGACTGATTCTGCCAGTCGAGCGCGCTCGTCGCCTCGTCGAGAATGAGCAGCAACGGTTTGCGCAGCAGCGCCCGCGCCAGGGCGATGCGCTGCCGCTCGCCGCCGGAGAGCCTGACACCGCGGTCGCCCACCATCGTCTCGAGCCGTAATGCCAGCCGCTCCACGAAATCGGCCGCATGGGCATTTCGCAGGGCCGCCCATAATTCTTCGTCGCTGGCCTCCGGCGCGGCAAGGCGCAGGTTGGCGGCGATCGTGTCGTGCAGCAGGAACACATCCTGAGGCACATAGGCCACCCGATCGCGCCAGGCCCTGCGGTTCCGGGCGGTGATTTCCACGCCGTCGGCGAGGATCTGGCCGCTGGTTGATTCGAGCAGCCCAAGCAGCATGTCGGCGATCGTGCTCTTGCCCGAGCCGGAAGGGCCGATCAGCGCCGTCACCTTGCCCGCCGGCAGGCCGAAGGTGATATCGCTGACCACCGGTTTCCCATCGCCTTCGCCATAGGCGAAGGACACATCGCGGATGTTGAGGCCGGTCTCGAGCGAGAGTTTCGCTCCTTGTTCGGCCGCGTTCTCTTCCGTCTCCCGCTCGGCATCGAAGCGGGCCTGGAGATTTTGCATCGAAGCATAGGCCGGCAGGTTGATCAGCACCTGCTGCGTCTGGAGCTGCATATCCATGAAGCGCGGCGCGACGCGCATGAAGACCAGGAGCAGCACGACGATCTCGGCCAGCGACAGGTGGAAGCCGACCAACGCGATATAGATGAACAGGCTGAGCCCGATCACGCTCGTAACCTGGAACAGCGCGGTGCCGAGCGAACTGTTGCGAACAAAGGCGATGTTGTCGGCCTTCATCCTGTCCAACGTCGCGCCGAGCTCGGCAAAATAGCTTGCCTCGACGTTCAGGCTCTTGGCCACCTTGATGCCGCCCAAAAACTCGGAGACCGTGCGGTACTGGTCCTGGCGGTTACCGGTCAGCGTGCGGCCATAGGCGCTGGCGCGCGCCCTGAACGGTTGCAGGGCGACCAGCAGCAGCAGCCCGACAAGGATGGCAAAGCATGTCATCACCGGCGAGATGAACAGCGAGACAACGAGATAACCGGTGAGAAGCAGCGTCGCCTGGGTCAGCATCAGCAGCGAGAAGGCCGCCACCTGCACACGGTCGACGTCGCCGTTGAGCGCATGGTCGAGATCGGAGCTGCGGATGCGGGTGAAAACGCCCCAGCGCGCCCTGCCGACGCTCTCGAACAGGTTCATGCGCACGCGGTTGACGAAGTCATAGAGCAGCCGCGCCATGTAGACCGACTTGAAGCGGTTGAAAATTGCTTGCAGCGCCACCAACGCGACAAGCAGTGAGAGCACGGTCGCGAGCGACAGCGTCCCGCCGGGCACCAGCCGATGCAAGGCCTCCGGAACCCGCACCGCATAGTCCTGATCGGGTTTGCCGATCAGGCGCAGCAGCGGAACGAGCAGCAGGATCGAGATGCCTTCGGTGAGACTCCCCAGGGTCAGGAATGCAAGCGCCGTCGCCGTGCGCCGCCCGCCGACATGGGCCATCATGGCGCCGAAGCCCGCAACATCCCGGAAAAACGACAGGCGAAGCTTCGAGGACCAGCCCATGCCCTGCTCACCTTGTCCCGGACGCCAGGTCGGTTTCGATCGCGGCGACCGCTTCGTCGATCCTGGCGAGTCCAGCCGGCACTTCGAGGCGGCTGGCGCCGACCCGACCGGCGACATGTGCGCATTGGCGCAGATGCGCGGCGGCAAAATCGCCGGGCAGCGCCTGCCGCCCGAACCGCGTGATGTAGGAGAATTTGATGATCGCCGGCAGCGCGGCGGCCCCGGTCAGCGGTGAGATCGCCGCCCGCCCGCCGCGCTCGAGCACATGGATCCGCGATACCGGCACCGCGTCGGCGGCAAATCCGTCATGCAAGCGATGCTGCGCCTTGTCGATTTGCGGATGCACCTGCGGGCGCACCTCCGCTTGCTCGAGGCGAATGGCGCCGGCCGCGTCCGCGGCGAGCTTGAGCTGCGGAAATCCGGGCAGGATCATCGGCCGCTCCGGATCGGACAAGTCCAGTGCCACGACATCGTCGGTGAGCAGCCGATGCCCGGCGCGGATCATCGCGCCCGCCGTCGTCGACTTGCCGGCGCCCTTGTCGCCCATAAGGATCACGCTCCTGCCGCCGACGGCAATGGCGCTGGCATGCAGCACGAGCAGCCCGCGTCCATGCAGGGCGAGCGCCATCACCGGCCCGAGCAGCGGAAAGGCAAGCAGCGGGTCGTCGACCCTAGGCGCCGGATCGACCTCGATCCGCCTGCCGCCACTGATCATGAAGGTGCCGACCGCCTGCCAGGAAAGATACTGGCGCGTCGGCTCGAATCGGAACGCCGTGGCGCCCTGCGATGCGGTCTCGGGAAAGTCGACCGGCCCGACAGCGATCTCCAGGTCCGGCGTCGCCGGTGCTGCCGGCTCCAGTTCCGGCAAGGCCACCTCCGAGCTGACGACCAGCCCGTACGCCTTGTAGAAATGGCGGACGCGTCCGCCCGGCGCCGTGGTCGCGTTGGCGGGCTCGGGTTGCGCGAGGGAAGCAATCGGGAGATTCATGCCGGGCTTCCTTGGATTTGCCGCAGCCACAGCGACAGCGAAACCGAGCGCCAGACATGCTGGACGTCGGGCAGCGTCGCCTGCTCGGGCTGGCTGAGCAGGCGCTCATAGACCGCGTTCACTTCGGGCAGGTTGACATAGGGCGCGATCCGCTCGCTGTCCGATATCAGCAGCCTGTCCAGAAGCTCGCGATGGTTGCCGAGCATGCCCTTGACCAGGTTGGCGGTGAAGTCGATCTTGTCGCGCCGCCATTGCACCGCCGGCGGCAGGACGCCTTGCATGGCCCGGCGCAGCACATGGCGGCCAAAGCCGTCCTTGAGCTTGTCCTCGCCGGGCAGCGCCAGGCAGAATTCGACCAGCGGCTTGTCCCAGAACGGATAGCGCGGCTCGACGCCGAAATTGGCGGCGGCTTTGTCCAGCACTTCGAAGGCGTGCGGCACCAGTCCGGAGGACAGCAGCCAGCGATGCGTCAGCGCTTCGCTGGCGGTGACGGAGACGGGCATGTAGCCGCTGCGATGGAAACGCTCGGCAAGGTCGGTGCGCCTGGCAAGCTCCGGGTTGACCAGTCCCGTCCAGGCGGCTCGTGCGGCTTGCGCCGGCCTGCGCCGTGCCTTGCCGACGACGCGTCTGGCCATCGACCTCATCCGGGCGATCCGCCAGGCCGGCCCGTAGATGGTCAGGAACTTGAAATAGAGGGAAAACATGCCCTCGCCATAGGTGTTGGCGGCGCTGTGCAATTCGCGCCACAGCTCCAGCCATCTGCCGGCATTGGCGAGTTCGTGAAGGTATCCATGGCCCTGCGAGACGACCTCGTCGCCGCCATGCCCGTCGAGAAGCACTTTGACGCCCTTGGCGCCTGCCGTGCGGTAAAGGTCGCGGGTCAGCGACAGGCCGGGCGCCAGGAACGTGCCTTCCTGCTCCTCCAGGATGCGCTCGAATTCGGCGAAGGGCGCGTAATTGCTCACCGCAATCAATGTGGCATCGAGCGGATTGTCGTCGAGCACCGCATCAATGAACGGCTTCTCGTCCATGGACGAGCCCTTGTCGAAGACCAGCGAGAAGGTCTTGAGCTTCGGGTTGCGCTTAGCCGCCGCGCGAAGACCGGCAACGCAAGCGATCGAGGAGGAATCGAGCCCGCCGCTCAGCATGGCGCCGACGGCCGGCGTGCCGCGCATGCGGTTCTCCACCGATTGCGCGAAGAGATGCCGGAATTCCTCGGCCGCGTCCGGGCGTGGCGGCCGCTGCGACGGCTGGATCTGCCAGTAGCGCCGCAGCACCACCTGGCGGTCCGCGACCGTCATGCTGTGCCGCGCCGGCAGGCGGAAGATCTCGGCATAGGGCGTGGCCTGCGGATCGTCCGGCAAGCCGGCAAGGAAGCCGGAAATCTGGTGTTCGCTGAGCCGCCTGCCGACGCCGTCCAGCGTCAGGATCGGCCCGATCTCCGAGGCGAAGGCGAAGCGCCTGCCGGTCGAATGATAGTAAAAAGGTTTGACGCCGAAATGATCGCGCGCGCAAAACAGCGTCTGGCGCTCGCCGTCCCATATCGCGAAGACGAAATCGCCCTGCAGATAGGTCGGACAGGTCTCGCCCCATTTGAGGTAGGCGCGCATGATAAGCATCGCGTCGGCCATCGACCGCTCGCGCAGGCCGAGCCGCGCCAGAAGCTCGTCGCGATTGTCCAGCCGGCAGTCGGCGGTGATGGCGAGCTTGCCGCCGGCCATCGTCAGCGGCCCGGGCCCGTCCTCACCGGTCGTGTCGAGCCAGGCGTGGCCGAGCGCCACGCTGCCCTCGGTCCACCAGGAACTGCCGTCGCGGGCGCGGTGGCGCATGCGCGAAAGCATCTCTTGGATATCGCCGGCCCCGGCGGGCCGGCCATTGTCGCTGAACACGATTCCGGCGACGCCGCTCATCGCTCACGACCCATGGTCGACCAGATGGGCAAATCCATTGATCGAGCCGCCAAGCACGATGTGGTTGCCGCTCATCAGCCAGGCATGCGCCTTGAACTCGCTGCCGGTTCCTTTCTCGATGCCGATGCTGACCTTCGAGGCGTTGCCCTGACGGGCGAGCAGATATTGCCCCGACAGCGCTTGGGTGAGGCAAGTGGCGCCCGGCACGAGCCGCGCCGCGGCGGCAACGCCCCATGCGACACGCCGCAGGTCGGCGATGCCGGGGTCGCGCCTGGCGTCCAGCCGTGTCACCAGGCTGCGGACACGATTGTAGGAAGACAGCGTCAGCGCCAGCCGCACCGCGCTCACCACCGTCAGGCAGTGCGCCAGAAACAGCATCTCCCGGCCGCTCAGCGAGCGGAGCCTAGACCAGTTCCTCATGGTGGAGCCTCGCAAGTCCTGCTTCGGTCAGCCCCTTGAGCAAGCCCTCGACATCGGCCTTGCAGCGCTCGGCATCGACATTGTAGCGCGCAAGCACGGCGCTGCGGATATCGAGGATCGATCGCGGCTCCTGGATCTGCTCCCAGATGAAGGCGCCGACGCTGTTCAGGCTGTAATAGACGTTGGATTTGAGGTGGAGCAGCGCCAGTCCGGCGCCGAATTCACATGCGACCGCCTCGCCGGTCGCGACCACGCGGTCATGGTCCGAGGGGTTCCAGTCCATCCTAAAACCTCGTTGCTGGCCCCCGCGCCCTTGGGCCTTTCGCCGCGGATCGGTTGCCGGCGATCCCCGGCAGGAAGCCGGGGGACAAAAGCCCCCCGGCTCACCTGTTGGAGAGCACCCGAAGCCCCAACTTAGACATCCGGATGCCTGTAAGCTTTAAGAGAAGGTCAGCTCGCCGACCGGCGTGTGCGCGGGAAAGCTCGCGTCAAGCGCCGTCGTGCCAGCACCGCCCTGCGTGATCGTTTCAATCGAACCGTGAACCGTCAGGCTGGGGGTCTCGTACTCATGCTTTTCAACATTCTGTTCCATTCTACTCTCCAACTAAGGACCTGGAAGCGGCTGCAGAATGCCGCCAGCATATGGCTATGCTGCAATGCGATTGCTGCACGGCAACATCTATGAGTCAAGCCTGATTTACCAGGCATTAATCAATTCTTGGTTGCACGCGCATCCGTTGATAATCAAACGCGTAGGCACCGTCACCCTAAACCTCACCCATCCAGGATTCAACCACAGGTCCTTTCCGGCTAGGTAAGCGTTTGATTTATCTGCAACAATTTTTCAGGCGAAAAAGACATCTCGCAATTGCGAAGAAATTGCCGCAAAAATCGTCATTTTCCGGCCTGCCGGAAAGTCCCTCGGAGTTGTCTTCAAAAGTGATTGAACACGTAGCGATTCTAAACGCTGGGGTTGCGGTCAGGAGGCGACCTCAGCCGCTTTTGGCATGATCACATCAATTTTTCCGGTGCTTTTCTTCGCAGCTGCGGTATAAACCCTTCGGGCGGCATTTTGCGGAGAACGACATCGGGCATGGCGGTGCAGGATGGCTCCTATGAAAGGCTGCGCGTCACCGGCTGCGCCGACGAAGTCGCCTATGTGCAAGCCTGCCTGAGGCTGTTTTTCGCGCCAGGAGCCGACATCACGGATGGCCGGGTCGATGTGCCCGCGCCGACGGTCTCGGCCACGCCGATCACGGCCGCCCCGATCACTGCGGCCTCAATCTCGGCCGCCAATATCGCCGACATTGCCAGACTGAACAAAGTCGCCGTGTTCCTGCTCAAGGCGCTCAAGCGTGCGCCCGCCGGCGCTGCGCCTGCGCAATTGTCTGAATGGCTCGATGGCTACCGTCGGCGCACGATGTCGATGAACGCCGCCTGCATCGGCGACTCGATGGCCATCGATCGCGCGCTGCGCGACAGGCAGGTCGATTTCGTCTTCCTCAAGGGCCCGCTCCAGCAGCATCTGCTCTATGGCGACCATTTCATGAAGCCTTCCGGCGATGTCGACATACTGGTTTCGCCGGCGCGCTTTGGCCAAGCCCGCGAGGCGTTGCGGGCGATCGGCTACGAGGTGGCCGGCAAATCCCGTTCCGTCTGGTGGGTCCGCTTCCTCGGCGAGCAGCACATGGTTCGCGAAGATGGCGCGAGGGCCTCGACGGTCGACCTCCATCACCGGCTGCAGCAACCGGGCTCGCCGAGCCCGCGCGACACCGACGGCTTCCTGCGCCGCAAGCGCGAAGTCGAGGTGGCCGGAGCCGTCATGCCGGTGATCTCGGCGGCCGACACGCTGCTTTTGTCGTCGATCAGCGTCGCCAAGGCCTTTTTCAACCGCGAGCCCTGCGCCGGCTATGTCTGCGACGTCAGGGCCAGCGCCAGCCGCCTGAACGAAGCCGAGCAGCAGAGGGTGCTCGATCACGCCGCCGGACAGGGCCTGGCGGACACGCTGCTCTTGGGATTGCGCGCCGCCGACGTGTTGCTCGGCGCCACAAACACGCTGCTTTCGGATCGCACCACCCGCATTTTGGCCCGCATCGACAATGCCGACCTCTTCCACATGGTCATGGCACCCTGGCTCGCCTCCCTGCGCTGGCCGCAGCGCCGCCATGTGCTGTGGGAACTCTGCGGCCGCGAGCCGGTCCGCTATCTGGCGGAAGCCGGCTGGGCGGCCTCCGCCGATCTCAGCCGGCGCATCTTCGAGCGCCCGGCCATGGTCGAGCCGGCGCGGAGCGAAATGATCAAAATCGTGGGCGGGACGGCCAATCATGCAAGCGAAAGGTGAGCCCATGCCCATGACGACGCCCGTAACGACCTCCGGGGTCTGCGTCATCATCGCCGCGCGCAATGCGGCGCGCACCATTCCCGGCGCCATCGCTTCGGCGCTGCGCGAAGCCGAAGTCGCCGAAGTCATCGTGGTCGACGACGCCTCCACCGACGACACCAAGGATGTGGCTTTGGCCGCCGACGACGGCAGCGGCCGGCTTGCCGTTATCCGCTTCGACGTCAATCGCGGTCCTTCCGCCGCGCGCAACGCCGCCATCCAGGCCTCCAAATCGCCCTTCATCAGCATTCTCGACGCCGACGATTTCTTCCTCGAAGGGCGCTTTGGCCGGCTTTTCGCCAGCGCCGACTGGGATTTCGCCGCCGACAACATCATGCTGATCCGCGACGACGCCGCGACCGACTTCGCCAAGGTCGCAGCGCCGCCTTTCGCGGCCGAGCCGGAATTTCTCGATTTCGAGCGTTTCATCGACGGCAACATCTCGCGCCGCCATGTGCGGCGCGGCGAGCTCGGTTTCCTCAAGCCGGTGATCAGCCGGGCTTTCCTCGAGCGGCATGGGTTGAGCTACGACGAGAACCTCAGGCTTGGCGAGGACTACGAGCTCTACGCGCGCGCTGTCGCTTACGGGGCTCGGTTCAAGATCATCAAGTCCTGCGGCTATGGCGCGATCGTGCGCGCCGATTCGCTGAGCGGCCGCCACAGGACGCAGGATTTGAAGCGTCTTGCCGATGCCGATCTGGCGCTGCTCCAGATCGACAGCCTTCCGGAGCGCTCGAAGGCCGCGTTGCGGCGCCATGAGCGCCATGTCCGCGACAAATACCGGCTGCGCAACTTCCTTGACGTGAAAGCCGAGCGTGGGCTGGCATCTGCCGCGGCCTACGCCTTCGCAAGCCAGTCGAATCTGATCCCGATCGTGCGCGGCGTCGCCACCGACAAGCTCGACGCGCTGTTCCGTCGCACCGGGATTGTTGCGCCGCAGCAAATGCCGCCGACGCGCTTCCTGATGGCGGCAACCAGCGCCGCAAGCGGGTGATCCCGCATTGTGTCGGAAGCTGCCGCCCCTCAAAAAATCCGCATTCCGAAAACTATGATGTTGCCTAGTCGCTGCTGGAATGGCAGTCTTGTTGCAATGCAGCAATTCGAAAGGCCGATAAGATGGCTTCGATTTTTGGCTTCAGATCCCGGGATCCGGCGCGCGACCGGCAGACCGATCTGCAGCGTTTCGACCGGCTGGCGAAGATGTTCGACCAGATCGCGGCGGAGATCGAGGCGGAGAAAACCGGGCTGGAGAATCGTTACAAGTCGACGGCCGCCAACGCGGCTTTTCTTGTCGAGGCGATGGAGAACGGTTCGGCGTCGGCCAGCAAGGGATCGGACGTCAGCGCGATGACCAACTCGATCCTCAACTGCGAGCGGCGCATTGCGGAGCTCGCTCGCCAGAAAAGTTTGATGAAGGAACTGCGTCATTCGCTCGACGCGATCGTCGAGGATGGTTCCGGTCGGCCTGCTGCGCAGGCGACGGCGAGAGGCTGACGGCGCCTTCAGGCGCCGTCATCGGTACAAGACGTTAGAGGAGTTCAAAGGGCGAAGGTTAAAAAGCGGCTCGCTCATGCGAACCGAGGATGACTTTGGGTTGGGCGGACAACACAAGGTGAGTTTGTTATGAACGCAGATCCGGACAACACCTCCACCAAGGCGGCTTGCGCGACGACGCATGCGCCAGGAAGCCGATTAATCAGCCTGCGGCTCGGCGTAATCGGCGCCCTGTTTGCCGTCGTCGCAGCAACCCTCGCGAACCTGCATCCCGCGCATGCGCAAGAGGCGCAGCAAGAGCTGCAAAGCGCGCCGTCCTTCGTTGACAATTTCTCGAATTTCAACCAGTCCCGCTGGTTCGTCTCGGACGGCTGGACCAATGGCGCTCATCAGAACTGCACCTGGTCGAAGGATCTTGTGCGGCTTTCCGACGGCGTGCTGTCGCTGGGCTTCGAAAAGCGCAAGCTGAAGGACCGCGAGTTCGCCTGCGCCGAAATCCAGACCAAGCAGCGCTACGGCTACGGCGTGTACGAGGCGCGCATGAAGACAGGCACCGGCTCCGGCCTCAACGCCGCCTTCTTCTCCTATATCGGCCCGCAGGACAAACAGCCGTGGGACGAGATCGACTTCGAGGTCCTCACCAAGGATCCCTCGAAAGTCCAGGTCAACAGCTACATCCAGGGCAAGCCGAAGAACGGCAAGCTGGTCGACGTCGAGGGCGGCGCCGACAAGGGCTTCAACGACTATGGCTTCGTCTGGGAGAAGGACCGGCTGCGCTGGTATGTCAACGGCAAGCTGGTCCATGAAGTGACCAACCCGGACGAGCTGCCGAAGCATTCGCAGAAAATCTTCTTCAGCCTCTGGGGCAGCGACAAGCTGACCAACTGGATGGGCGCCTTCACCGATCCCGGCAGCAAGGTGACCATGCAGGTCAAGCGCGTCGCTTTCACCGCTCTGGGCCAGCCATGTCAGTTTCCGGAATCGTTGGCATGCAGCATAAGTAATTCCAACTAGGCCGCTGGGCCTGGGGGACATCTGAACCGGCCGGACCGCTTTTGCGGCCCGGCCTTTGACAGGAATAGAACCAAATGAATTTGACGGTGTTTGGGATTGGCTATGTCGGTCTGGTTCAGGCCGCGGTGCTTGCCGAGGTCGGCCACGAGGTGGTGTGCGTCGATATCGACGAGAAGAAGGTGGAGCGGCTCAATCAGGGCCTGATCCCGATTTTCGAACCGGGCCTCGAGACCCTCGTCAAAGAGAACCACGCTGCCGGGCGCATCCGCTTCACCACGGATGCGGCCGCGGCGGTCAGGCATGGCCAGATCCAGATGATCGCGGTCGGCACGCCGCCCGGCGAGGATGGCTCGGCCGATCTGAAATATGTGCTGGCCGTCGCCGAGACCATCGGTCGTGAGATGGACAGCGCCAAGATCGTCGTCGGCAAGTCGACCGTGCCGGTCGGCACTTGCGAAAAGGTGAAGGCTAGGATCGCCGAAACGCTGAAGAAGCGCGGCCGCGAGGATCTCGCCTTCGACGTCGCCTCGAATCCCGAATTCCTCAAGGAGGGCTCGGCGGTCGCCGATTGCATGAAGCCGGACCGCATCATCGTCGGCACCTCCAGCGAGGACACCGAGATGGTGATGCGCGAGCTCTACGCGCCGTTCAACCGCAACCACGAGAAGATGATCGTGATGGATGTGCGCAGCGCCGAATTCACCAAATACGCCGCCAATTGCATGCTGGCGACCAAGATCAGCTTCATGAACGAGATGGCCAATCTCGCCGAGCAGCTGGGCGCCGACATTGAGGAGGTGCGCAAGGGCATCGGCTCGGATCCGCGCATCGGTTACCACTTCATCTATCCCGGCCTCGGCTATGGCGGCTCCTGCTTCCCGAAGGATGTGCGCGCGCTGATCAAGACCGCCGAGGGCGTCAAGTTCGACGCCAAATTGCTGCGCGCCGTCGAGGAGCGCAACAATGCGCAGAAGTCGGTCCTGTTCGACAAGGTCAACCACTATTTCAAGGGCGCGCTCAGGGGCAAGACCTTCGCCGTCTGGGGGCTGGCCTTCAAGCCCAACACCGACGACATGCGCGAGGCGCCATCGCGCACGCTGATGGAAGCGCTGTGGTCGGCCGGCGCCAAGGTGCAGGCCTACGATCCCGAGGCGATGCAGGAATGCCAGGCGATCTACGGCCTGCGTGAGGATCTGCTTTTGTGCGGCACCAAGGAAGCGGCGCTGCGCGGCGCCGACGCTCTTTTGATCTGCACCGAATGGAAGAGCTTCCGCGCGCCGTCCTTCGACGCGCTCAAGGATGCGCTGACGACGCCGGTCATCTTCGACGGCCGCAATCTCTACGATCCCAAGGTGATCGCGCGCTACGGCATCGAATATTTCTCGATCGGCAGGATGGCGGCATGACGATGGCCGCTTGCCTCAAGAAGAACTGCAGCCGCGAACGACAGCGGGGCCGACAATGACCATGCGCGTGAAGCACGAGGGCTCGATCTGATGGTGCTCGACGTTCGGCCCGAACAAATTGCCAGCGAGCATTTCGATCTTGTCGTCATCGGATCCGGCTTCGGATCGTCCTTCTTCCTGCACGAGTTCCTGAAGCGGCGCAAAGCCCGTGTCCTGGTGCTGGAGTGGGGCCGCCACAACACGCATGAGTGGCAGCTCAGCCAGAACGTCAACACCGACATAGACGACGAAAGCACCTACGGGACCGACAATGCCGACAAGCCGTGGAACTACACGATCGGTCTTGGCGGCGGCACCAATTGCTGGTTCGCGCAGACGCCGCGTTTCCATCCCAACGACTTCAGGCTGAAGAGCACCTACGGCATCGGCAACGACTGGCCGATCAGCTATGATGAGCTCGAGCCGTTCTACGGCGACGCCGAGGAGATCATGTCGATCTCCGGCGATCCCGACATGGCGCGGATGCTGCCGCGCTCGCGGCCGTTTCCGCAGCCGCCGCATCACATGTCGACGCCTGACCGCATGATGAAGGCCGCGCAGCCGGATCAGCACTTCGTCATGCCGACCGCCCGGGCGCGCGTGGCGACGTCGCAGCGCGGCTCGTGCTGCGCCAATCTCAGATGCTGGCTGTGTCCGGCGGATGCCAAGTTCACCGTCAACAACGGCCTGATGCATGTCTTCCAGCATCCGGACGTCTCCGTCTGCCTCGGAGCCGAGGTGCGCCGGTTCGACCATGCCGGCGCTGCGGTCCGCTCCGTCGCATTCGTCCGGGACGGCAAGGACTATTCGGTCAGCGGCGATCTCTTCATCCTCGGCGCCAATGCCATACAGAGCCCGGCGATCATGCTGCGCTCAGGACTTGGCGGCGAATTCGTCGGTCTGGGCCTGCACGAATCCTATGGCTGGAACTACGAGGCCTATCTCGGCGGCGTCGACAACTTCGACGGCAGCACCATCACCACCGGCCTGAATTTCGGCCTCTATGACGGACCGCACCGGGCCGAGCATGCGGCGGCGCTCGTCTATTTCGAGAATCGCTGGCAGCACGGCATGCGCGCCGAGAAGGGCAGGCTGCGGCAGGTGCTGCCACTGGTCGTCGTCACCGAGGACCTGCTCGATCCGGAAAACCGCGTCGTCCTCGACAAGGACGACAACGCCTTCGTGAGCTTCAAGGGCGCGTCGGACTACGCGATCAAGGGCATGGCGAAAGCGCTGGAAAGGCTGCCGGAACTGCTCAAGCCGCTGCCGGTCGAGCAGATTTTCGATCGCGGCATAAGGCCGACCGAATCGCATGTGCAGGGCACGCTGCGCATGGGCACCGGCCCGGCCGACTCCGTGGTCGACCGCGACATGATCCATCACCAGCTCAGGAACCTCGTGGTCGTCGGCACCAGCACCTATCCGAGCTGTTCCTGCGCCAATCCAAGCCTGACGGCGGCTGCCCTGTCCTTGCGGGCGGCGGGCCGGCTGGCGGCATGAGGGAAGGACCGATGAAGATCACGCGCCGCACCGCACTGGCCATCGTCGCCGGCGGGATTGCCTCCACCGGCATCGCCGCCGCCGCCGTCTCGTCCTTCTCGGACGAGGACCTGGTTCGCGTCACGCTGGAAAAATATTTTGGTCCGCTCAATATGCGCGTCGAGCACCTGCAGCAATTCGTGCTCGAATTCCGGAACCGCAACCCTTGGATATTCCCGGGCGCCAAGGTGGCGGACGTGGTGACGCTGGCCGAAACGGTGAAGCTCGGCAAGGCGCGCGAGCTGCTGCCCCAGGACAAACGGCGCGATCTGCGCCACTTCGACCGCTGGGTCGTCGCCGAGTTCCATATGCTGACCGATTATGCCTGGCGCAGCTCGCCCGACGATCCGATCCGCTTCACCGGCTGGCACCCATGTACCAATCCCTTCGCCAATCTGGAGCCGCAGAATGCGTAAGGCAGGCGCTACAGAAGATAGAATGAGGTCGCCAATGGCTGCACAGCGCAAACCGACGGTCACCGTCATCGTCCCTACCTTCAACCGCGAAAAATTCCTGCCCGAATCCATCGGCAGCCTGCTGCGGCAGACCGTGCTGCCGGATCAGATCCTGATCGTGGATGACGGGTCGACGGACAATACCGGCGCGGTGGCGGCCTCTTTCCCGGCGCCGGTCGAATATTACCGCAAGGAGAATGGCGGCAAGTCGACGGCGCTGAACTTCGCCCTGAAGCACTGCACAGGGGATTTCGTCTGGATATTCGACGACGACGATGTCGCGCACCCGACGGCGCTGGAACGGTTTCTCGCCGCCTTCGAGCGGGAACCGGATGCCGATTTCGCTTTCGGCGAATATGCGCGTTTCCAGCGCTCGGCCCAGATCAAGGAGCAGGACTACGAGATCGTCGCCTTCGGCCATGTCAGCCAGGACAATTTCTTCCCGTCCCATCTCGAATATTGCCACGTCCACCAGCCGGGCCTGTTGGTGCGCCGCAAATGCTATGACGAGGTGGGTGGCTTCAACGAAACCCTGGTGCGGTCGCAGGACTATGAGATGATGCTGAGGCTCGCGCGCCGGTTCAAGGGCGTCAGGGTCGACGGCCTGATGTTCTTCCAGCGCCAGCACGACATGGTTCGCGGCAGCACCAAAGTCGTCATTTCCTATACCGACCGGATAAAAGCCTGGGGCTCGTATGACCGCGTGATCATGGAAGAGATCTACAAGTCGGTCGATCTGCACGAATATCTCGATCGCTCGGAACAGGCCTTGCCGAAGACGGCCGATCTCGAGATGCAGGCGCTGCTGCAGCGCTCGAGCATCATGGCCAGGAAGGGCCTATGGCACCACGCGGCCGCGGACATCCGCCGCTATGCCCAGCTTGCCGAGCGAGCCGGAAAGACGTCGCTCAGCGACAAGGAACGCGCCATCGTGCGGCGCACCTTCGAAGCCTATGACACGGGCCTGGCATCCGCCCCCGCCGACGCATTCGTCTCGGCGGTGAAGGCATGGAAGTCGGGGCCTCTCAAGGCCGATATCGTCAGGGAATACATGCATTCCTTCCCGCACTACCTGGCGCGGGACTTGAAGGCAGGAAAAGTGATCCCGGCATCGAAGCTGTTGCGGGAGTATTCGACATTGTCGCTTTCCGCCTCGCTCGGCAGGCTGTGCCAGGCGATGACGTCGAAGCTTCCCTTGGCGCGCAGCGCAAGCTGATGGGCCGTGGCTTGCGGATACTCGCCCGCGCCGAATTAGGAGCAGAACGATGAAAGTGCTTTTCGCAAGCGGCAACGGGTACATTCCCGAGTTCTCCGGCGGCGTGCAATCCAACACCCACCACCTGGTCGAACAGCTGATCGAGCACGGCCATCAGGCGTCTGTCCTCGCCTCATTGTTCGGCGATGGCGTGTTCGGCTTGAAGGCGCGCGCCAAGATGAAGTTGTTGCGGCAGCCCGCGGTCATCGACAATTTTCCCGGCTATCCGGTGATGCGTGCCTGGTTCCCCTGGGAGGCGGCCGGCTTCGCCGTCGAGAAGACCACGCCAGACGTCGCCGTCGTGCAGTGCCACAAGTCCGTCCTGCTCGGAAAGGCGCTTCTGGCCGAAGGCGTGCCGCTGGTCGTCTATCTGCACAATGTCGAATTCCACGAGCTCGCCGGCGATCCGCGCGAGCTCAATTCAGCTTTGTACATCGCCAATTCGGAATTCACCGCGCGCACCTACAAGGAAAAGTTCGGCATCGAGTCCATCGTTCTTCCGCCGACCATCAACGACGCCCTCTACTGCACGCATACGACCGGCGAATTCGTCACCATGATCAACCCCTATGAGGAGAAAGGGTTCGATCTGGCGGTGAGGATTGCGGCCGCCTGCCCGGAGATTCCGTTCCTGTTCGTGGAAAGCTGGAAGCTGGACGAAGAGCATCGCGCCCGCGTCGAAAAGACCATCGCGCCGCTGTCGAACGTCACGCTCGAGAACCGCACCGATGACATGAAGACGGTCTATGGCCGCACCAGGATACTGCTTGCTCCGAGCAAATGGGAAGAAGCCTGGGGACGCGTGGCGTCCGAGGCGCACTGCAGCGGCATCCCTGTCGTCGGCTCGAGGCGCGGCGGCCTGCCCGAAGCCATCGGTCCCGGCGGCGTGGTGCTCGACTACGATGCCCCGCTCGCCGACTGGGCCGCGGCGGTGAGGCGCCTGTGGAACGACCGCCAGGAATACGAGCGGCTTTCGGCCGCAGCTCTCGCCTTCTCCAAACGCCCGGAGCTCGACCCCGCGCGGCAGCTGGTGATATTTCTCGATCTGCTCGAAAGGGCGGCCCGGCAGGGCGTCCGCCGCGCCGCATAGCTCTACGCCGGGCGCTTCACCCGGTTCTTCAGCGCCTCATAGCCGCGCTCACCGAGCAAGGCCCGCGCCGTCGCCTTGACGGCCCGCTTTCGCCCGTCGGACGAATTCATCTGCCTGAGCCGCGCCGGCAGGTTGCGCGCTGCCTGCTGCAGCGCCGGCAGCGACATCGGGTCGGGCAGGCTCACGATGTTGGTTTCGACGCACAGCACCGGCTTGCCCGAGAGCTTGGCGATCCTCAGCGCCTGCTCGTGCTCGCTCTCGATGAACAGGATGGCGTCCGACTTGCGGTAGAACTCGGCCTTGAAGCTGCCATGCGCGCCGAGCCGCTGCCGCTCGGCCTTGTTCGGCAGGTCGAGCATGATGAGATGATCATATTTGATGTCGCGGCTGGCGAGCCAAGCCTCCGTCAGCTTGCGGTATTTTTCCAGGCGGCTCGTCACCAGCCAGCCGATCTTGCGGGTCGGCCCGAGCAGCGGCCGCGCCTCGGCCAGGAATTTCTCGTAGGCCGGGCCATCGTCGTTTTCTTCCTCGGTCGGATCGAGGCAGAGCACGCCGTCAATGTCGACGCAGCACTGCTCGAGGAACATGTGGTGCATGAAATTCCACTGGAACATCCGCGGATGCGGCACGGCCTCGAAGACGATGTCGGTTTCCTCATGCTGCAGCGACAGCCCGAACACGGCGGCGAAGATGAAATCGCCTTCGATGCCGCTGGCCGCGACCTTTTCGCGCGCGTCGCGCATGGCGGTGCCGCCGATGATGCTGTCGTCGATCACCAGGATCTTGCGCATCTCGGAAGCCTGCCGGTCGAGGCCCGCCCAGCGTTTCGTAATGCCAGACGTATAGATCCTGCCGGCAAGGAAACTGTCGAGATCGGTCATCGGGATGTTCGCCGTCAGGCTGACCAGCGTCGCGGCGAGGATGCCGCTCCTCGGCACGCCGACGACCAGGTCGATGTCGCGCGGCAACCGGTGCAGGTTGCGCACGATCGCGTCGTTCATGTCTGAAATCGATCGATAGTTCATGCGGTCACCCCTGTCCTGAGATCAGCGTGTCGCGCGGGCTCATTTCGCCCCGCTCGGGGCGGCGAGGAAGCCCCGCGCCGGGATTAGCCGCAACGCTTCGCGAAGTGCTTCACGGCCGGCGCTAAATGCCAGCGCGACAACGATGGTGGCTACATAGGAGAGCGCCGCGGCAGCGGCCAGCACGACGACGGGCGGCGCCTGCAGCATCGGCTTGGCGAGCCAGACCGCGGCGAACGCCAGATGAGCGCCAAGCACGAAAGGCAATGCCGCATGAAGCACATGGCTGGCCTTGAGCGGTCCGTGTCTGCCGACATAGAGCCACAGGAAGGGCGTGCGCATGTATTCGCTGATCGCGTAGGCGACGGCCACACCCAGCGCCCCGTAAGGAAGGCCGATGGCGAAGGCCAGCACCGAGGTCACGGCGGTGACGATGCCCCAGCGCATGAAGTCGCCCGAGCGGCCCTGACTTACGAACAGCCATCCCGCGGGGTTGTTGAGCGGCTGCAGTAATCCGGCAAAGCCCAGCGCCAGGAAGATCGGCGCGCTTCCCCGCCACTGCTCGCCGAGCACGAAGGGAATGAGCGTGTCGGACATGGCGGTGGCGAAGGCGACGCCAGGAAGCGCCACCAGCAGGATCAGCGGCATGACGCGCAGATAGGCGCTGCGGTAGCGGTCCGGCTCATCCTTCAGCCGCGATAGCGCCGGCACCATCACCTTCGCCAGCGGGTTGGTGATCTGGCTGAGCGGAAAAAGCAAAAGCTTGTAGGCGCGGTCATAGAGGCCGAGCTGCGCTTCGCCCCAGTGTTTGCCGATCAGCACATTGTCGAGGTTACGGGCAAAGAAATTGGCGAAGTTGAAGCCGGTGATGCCGGCGCCGAAATTGATCAGCGCGCCGATGCCGTCGACCTTGCGCGGCAGGCCCGGGCGCCAGCGCGAGGAGTACCAGTAGCACAGGGTCGGCAGCACGGCGCTTGCCAGCGTGCCGGCGAAAAGCGCCCAGTAGGAGCGATCGATGAGGGTCCAGAGGATCGAGACGGCGACGCCGAGGACGGCGCTGGCGATGTCGATGATGGCCAGCCGCGTGAACTCCATGCGGCGGGTCAGCAGCGCCACATGCTGGGCTCCCAGGCCATAGGCGATGATCTGCAGGCCGAAGGCGGCGACGAGGCCTGTCACGCGCGGCTCGCCATAGAAGGCGGCGACCAGCGGCGCCGAAGCCGCGAGCACGCAGGCGAGCAGGGTGCTGACGGCCACGTTGATCCAGAACAGGTAATTGACCTCTTCGTGGCGGATACCGGTCTTCTGGATCGTCGCCTGGGTCAGGCCGAAATCCTGGAACAGCGCGATGAAGGCAAGCACCGGCGCGCACATCGCCACGACACCGAAATCCTGCGGCGACAAAAGCCGCGACAGCACTATGACGGAGATGATCTGCGTCGCCACCCGCACGCCTTGCGCGATCGCGGTGACGGCCGCGCCTCGTCCGACCGATTTGCGCAGAGAGCCCTCGGGCGGATCGAATGCACTGGTTTCCAAATTCAGGATCCCTGATCTTGCGACCGGCCCGACATCGTCGCGACCGGCGCCCACCGCCATGCATAAGCTACCTTAAGACGTTTTTGCAGTGCAACAAAAAATTATGCGGGCGCTTGCTACGCCGCACCAAAATTGTTGCGATGCAGCAAAAGCTGTACTAGCATCCCCGATGGGTGGGCCAACAGCGGTCGAGTTACATGCTGCATGTCTTGTACCTTGTGCATGACGTATCCGACCCGGCGGTGCGCCGGAGGGTACAGATGCTCAAGGCAGGCGGCGCCAGGGTCACCCTGGCGGGCTTCCGCCGCACCACCAGCCCGGTCGCCGAGATCGAAGGCATCAAGCCTGTCGACCTCGGCGCGACGCGCGACGGCCGATTCGCGCAGCGCCTCAGTGCTGTCGCCAAGGCAGCCATGTCTATCGGCGCGAAGCTGGGCGCCATGCCCAGGCCCGATCTGATCATCGCACGCAACCTCGAAATGCTGGCGCTGGCCCGCCGCGCCAATGCCGCCCTCGGGACAAACGTGCCGATCGTCTATGAATGCCTGGACATCCATCGCCTGGTGTTGCGCGACGATTTTGTCGGCAGGACGCTGCGCGGCGCCGAACGTCATCTCGCCCGCGACGTGAAGCTTCTGGTGACGAGTTCGCCGGCCTTCGTCGCCAATTATTTCCAGCCTTTCGGGCAGATCGTCGCACCCGTCGAGCTGATCGAGAACAAATATTTCGAGACGGCGTCCATCGTCGCTGCGCATTCTTCCGAGGACGACGGTCCGACGGCGCCGCCCTGGCGCATCGGCTGGTTCGGCGCGCTGCGCTGCCGCCGCTCGCTGGAGCTGCTCGCCGACTTCACCCGCCGGCAGGGGGGGCGTTTCGAGGTCGTGCTCAGGGGACGTCCGGCGCTGTCCGAATTTCCGGACTTTCACGGCTTCGTCGAGGCCGAGCCGTGGCTTTCGTTCGGCGGCCCTTACCGCAATCCGGAAGATATGGCGGCCATCTACGGGCAGGTGCATTTCTCCTGGGCGATCGATTTCTTCGAGGCCGGCCAGAATTCCGAATGGCTGCTTCCCAACCGTCTCTATGAGGGCTGCCGCTTCGGCGCCGTGCCGATCTCGATGGCGGGCACCGAAACCGGCCGGTTCCTGAAGCAGCAGGATATTGGCGTGCTTCTGTCCGAAGCCACGCCCGAGGGCATCGAAGCGATGCTCGGCCAGATGGATCAGGATCGATATCACGGCCTGAAGTCGCGGGTGCTGGCGCGCAATCCGCGCACCTGGAGCTACGACCGCAGCGACTGCGCGGCTTTCGTCGAAAAGCTGCGCGGCCTCGCCGCCCTGCCATCAACTTTTGTGACGGAGGCGGCGGCGTGATGGCAGAGGGCGCACAAGAACCGATGGCGCAGGCGACCCCATCGATCCTGATCGTCATTCCCTGCCTCAACGAGGCGGCCCATATCGGCGGCCTGCTCGACCAATTGCAGCCCGCGGCGGCACGGCTAGGCGGCCGCATCGTCGTCGCCGACGGCGGCAGCACGGATGGCACGCAAGCCATCGTCGAAAACATCGTGGCGAAGGATCCCCGGGTCGTCCTGCTCGCCAATCCGAAGCGCCTCCAGAGCGCCGCCATCAATCTCGCTGTAGCGAGTCTCGGCGAAGGCGTCGACTACCTTATCCGCATCGATGCGCATGGCGGCTATCCGGACGACTATTGCGACCGGCTGGTTGAGGAAGCCCTTGCCACCGGCGCCGATTCGGTCGTCGTTTCGATGCTGACTGCCGGCACCGGCGCCGTGCAGAAGGCCGTGGCGGCGGCGCAAAACTCCAAGCTCGGCACTGGCGGCTCGAAGCACCGGCACATACCCGAGGGCGAATGGGTCGACCACGGCCATCACGCGCTGATGCGCATCGCCGCCTTCCGGCATGTCGGCGGCTATGACGAGAGCTTCAGCCACAATGAGGACGCCGAGCTCGACTACCGCCTGCGCCAGGCCGGCTACCGCATCTGGATGAGCGGCAGGACGCAGATGGTCTATTATCCGCGCTCGACGCTGAAGAGCCTCTATTTCCAGTATCTCGGCTATGGCCGCGGTCGCGCCAGGAACGTGCTGAAGCACCGCATGGTGCCGAAGGTCCGGCAGATGATCCCGTTGCTGGTAGCGCCAGTGGTGCTGCTCGCCCTGTTTTCCTTCGCCCATTGGCTGGCGGCGGTGCCGTTCCTCTTATGGGCGACGGTGTGCCTCGGTTACGGCCTGGTGACGGCGATACGCCAGCGCAACGCCGGCATAGCGCTCGCCGGCGTCTCTGCGATGGTCATGCATTTCGGCTGGTCCGTCGGGTTCTGGCAGCAAATTTTGACGTCCCGCTCGCAGCGCAAGGCGGCGTGATGGCCGGGCGCTCGATCGACATCTGCATCTGCACTTTCCGTCGGCCGGAGCTGGCCGACACGCTGCGCTCCGTCGCCGCGCTCGAGAGGCCCAAGGGTTTGGACATCGGAATCGTCATTGCCGACAATGATGACGAGCCCAGCGCGCAGAAACTGGTGAAGGCTTTGGCCGAGGAGCTGAAGCTGCCGATCCGCTATCGCCACGCGCCGGCGCGCAACATCTCGATCGCGCGCAACGCCTGCCTCGACGCCAGCGTTTCGGACTTCGTCGCCTTCATCGACGACGACGAGACGGCGTCGCTCTCCTGGCTGGTCGAATTGATGGCGGCAGCCGACGCCACAGGCGCCGCGGCGGTGCTCGGTCCGGTGCGGGCGCATTACCGCCCCGATGCGCCGGACTGGATGCAAAAGGGCGACTTCCATTCCACCTTGCCGGTCTGGGTGCGCGGCGAGATTCGAACCGGTTACACCTGCAACGTCCTGCTTAGAATGACCGATGCGAGCCTGCGCGGCCGGCGCTTCAGCCTGGCACGCGGCCAGACCGGCGGCGAGGATACCGAGTTCTTCGACGCCATGGTCAAGGCCGGCGGCCGCATCGCCTTCGCTCCGCAAGCCTTCGTCGAAGAGGTCGTGCCGCGCGCCAGGGCCGCGTTCGACTGGCTGCGCCGCCGCCGCTTCCGCTTTGGGCAGACGCATGGGCATCTGATCGGGCGCGGCGCCGGCGGGTTGCGCCGCGCCGGCCAGGTCGGGCTGGCTTCCGCCAAGGCCGCTTACTGCTTCGGCATGGCGATTTTGACCGCGATCAGCCCGGTGCGGCGGAACCGCAGCGTGCTGCGCGGCATTATGCACCTTGGTGTCGTCAGCGGTTTGGTCGGCGTCCGTGAAATCCGCCAATACGGCCTCACGTCGCCAGAACAAGGGAACAAGCGTGCAGCCTGACGTCAGCTTCGTCATCGCCGCCTATAACGCGGAAGCGACTCTCGACCGCGCCATCGCCGGCGCGATCGCGCAACTCGGCGTGACCGTCGAGGTCATCGTCGTCGACGACCAGTCGCGCGACGGCACGCTGGATGTGGCGCGCGCCTATCCGCAAGATATCGTCAAGGTGGTGGCGCTGCCCGCCAATCGTGGTCCGGGCGGCGCCCGCAATGCCGGACTCGACCTTGCAAGGGGCCGCTGGGTGGCGGTGCTCGATTCCGACGATGCGGTTCTTCCCGACCGCCTGGCCACGATGATCTCCCGCGCCGAAGCGGCTGGCGCCCAGATTGCGGTCGACAATGTGCAGGTCGTGCGCGAGGACGGCACGCCCGACGATGTCATGTTCCCGGCCGGCTATCTCGAAGGCCTGCGCGAAATCTCGCTGGCCGACTACATCGCCGGCAATCTGGTCTTCGAATCGCGCTTCAATTTCGGCTATCTCAAGCCGATCTTCCAGCGCCGCTTTCTCGATGACAACAGGCTGCGCTACGACGAGAAGCTGCGCATCGGCGAGGACTACATTCTTCTGGCGAGCGCGCTGGCCAGCGGTGGCCGCTGCGTGGTCGAGCCGACCGTCGGCTATGTCTACCATATCCGCACCGGCTCGATCTCACGGGTGCTCGAATTGCATCACGTCGAGGCGATGACGCGCGCCGACGCTGCCTTCGCGGCGGCATTTCCCATGGACAGCAGCGCAAAGGCGGCCTTCGCCAGGCGTGGCCGCAGCCTGCGCAAGGCGTCGTCGTTCCTGTCCCTGGTTCAACACATCAAGGCGCGTGCGCCGCTCAAGGCGATCGGCGCGGCGCTCAGGGATCCGGCCGCGATCAGGCATATGAGTATGCCTATCGCAGTCCGGCTCAGAAGGGTTGCGGCACAGCTTTGCCGTCGGGGTGGGGAGACGAAGCATGCGGGCGTTTTTATAGCCAGCGATTAGGTAGAAATCTTTTCTGTCAGAAGGAATATCAGATGCAGAAAGTCAGGAAGGCAGTCATTCCGGTGGCGGGGCTCGGAACGCGGTTCCTGCCGGCGACCAAGTCGTTGCCGAAGGAAATGCTGCCCGTCGTCGACAAGCCTGTCGTGCAATATGCCGTCGACGAAGCATTCGAGGCCGGCATCGAGCACATCGTCTTCGTCACCGGCCGCAACAAGGCGGTCATCGAGGACTATTTCGACCTGCATCCTGAACTGATCGGCACGCTGGAGCAGACCGGCAAGAAGGCCCAGCTCGAATCGCTGGAAAGCCTGCTGCCGGAGGCCGGCGCCACCTCCTTCATTCGCCAGCAGTCGCCGCAGGGCCTCGGCCACGCCGTATGGTGCGCGCGCGAAGTGATCGGCAATGAGCCTTTCGCCCTGCTGCTTCCCGACATGGTGTCCTTCGGCGCGCGCGGCTGCCTCGCCGAGACGGTCGACCTTTACCAGCGCACCGGCGGCAATGTGGTTGCCGTCGAGCGCTGCGACCCGGCCGAAACCGGCAAATACGGTATTGTCGGCCGCGGCGACGAGGTCGGCTCCGGCTTCGAGATCACGGCAATGGTTGAAAAGCCGGCGCCCGTCAAGGCGCCGTCGAATTTCTACATCAACGGCCGCTACGTGCTGCAGCCGGAGATCTTTGCCCTGCTTGGCAATCAGCAGCGCGGCGCCGGCAACGAAATCCAGCTCACCGATGCCATGGTGCGTCTGGCTCAGAGCCAGCCTTTCTACGCCCAGCCTTTCGATGGCCGCATGTTCGACTGCGGCTCCAAGGAGGGCTTCATCGAGGCCACCATCGCCTTCGCCCTGGCGCGCGACGACATGAAAGGCCCTGTCTTCGAGATGCTACAGCAATTTGTCCGGTCGCATGAGCGCCGGGAAGTAGCCGCATAATGCCCATCTTTCGGGTGCATATGCGGTTTCGCGATGGCGCGACAGCCACACCAGCGTCCGGGCCTTCCGGCCCGGCGTATCCTGGCAACAACGTTGCGCGGTCTTTTCTGGTCACGACGCCGATCTACCAAGGCCGATAGCGCCTGCAACCTGGAATTGGACCGACTATGAACTATGCCAACTTCCCTCTCGACAAGAGAATGCCGTTGCCCAGCACCGATCCGGAAAAGGGTGAAGACTTCATCGATGTCGAGCGTCTGCTTGGCATGGCCGCCCGACAGGCCAAGGTCGTGGCGGTCTGCGCCGCCATCGGCCTGTTTCTGGGCGTGATCTATCTGCAGACCACGCCCAAGCAATATATGTCCGTGGCGAGCGTCCTGATCGACGAGGGCCTGAACAAGGTCGTCGACGACATTTCGGCGGCGTCGCAAACCATGCAGACCGACGCTTCGCTGCTCAGCCAGATCGAAATCCTGACCTCGGCGCGCCTGGCCTCGGTGGTGGTCGACAAGCTGAAGCTCGATCAGAACGACGCGTTCATGAACCCGCCCCAATCGGCTCTGGCCAAGGGCGTCGGCTTCCTGCGCGGCGTGGTCGGCTATTTTCGTAGCAGCTCGGCGAATGACATCCCCGGCATTGAGAATGTCGACGAGGCGACGCGCCAGGCCATGATCAAGACGGCGACGCATGACTACGCGGTGCTGAAGCTGCAGAGCGAGGTGCTGGCGCAGCGCAACGGCCGCAGCTACGTGATTTCGATCGGCTACCAGGCGCCGGATCCAGCTCTGGCCACGGCCATCACCAAGGCTTATGCCGATGCCTATCTGGCGGACCAGCTCAACGCCAGCTTCGACGCTACCGAGCGCGCGGCCTTGTGGCTGCAGGGCCGGCTCACCGAGTTGCGCGAAAGTTCCCAGCGAGCTGCGATGGCGGTCGAGAAGTTCAGGGCCGAACATGGGCTCTCCGCCAACAGCGACGGCCAGTTGCTGAGCGACAAGCAGCTCGCCGATCTCAACGCGCAGCTCATCGTCGCCCAGGCCGATACTGCCAGGGCCAGCGCCCGCTACCAGCAATACAAGGCGATCGTCGACAGCGGCTCCGAAAGTGCCTTCAACGATTCGGCCATCGGTTCGGATCAGCCGAGCAGCTCGGTCATCATCGCGCTCAAGACCCGCTATCTGGCCATCGCCAAGCGCCTGCAGGACGTCGAGACGAATTTCGGCAAGGATCACCCGCAGGCGGTCGCGCTGGCCAAGGAAAAAGCCGACGTCTCGGCGCAGATCTTCGGCCAGCTGAAGCAGCTCACCGAAAGCTACCGCAACGATTTCGAAGTGGCGCAGGCGCGCGAGAAGGCATTGCGCGACAAGATTTCCACCGCCGCCGGCAAGAGCTCGATCGACAACCAGTCGCAGGTGAAGCTGAAGGAGCTCGACCAGCAGGCGCAGGCGCTGACCACGCTATACCAGACCTTCCTCAGCCGCTATGAGGAAGCCTCGCAGCAGCAGTCCTTCCCGGTCGGCAAGGTCCGCATCATTTCCGACGCGTCGATGCCGCTCGCGGCCTCCAGCCCGCGCACCTTGCGCGTGCTGGCGCTGTCGCTGGTGCTCGGCCTGATGCTTGGCGCCGGCTTCGGTGGCCTCAACGAGTTCAACGAGCGTTTCTTCAGGACGGGCGAGGACATTCGTGACCGCGTCCGCCTGAAATTCCTCGGCTATCTGCCGACGATCGGCGGCGGCAAGGCCAAGGATACCAAAGCCGACGACCTGCCGGCCGACGGCAAGGTGGCCAGTCTCTCTGCGGCTGAGAGGCGGGCGCGCATGCGTGTCAGCATCGACGCTCCGGCCTCGATGTTCGCCGAGACGCTGCGCAACGCCAAGATCGCGTTCGACGTGGTGATGGAAGACCGCGGCAGCCGGGTGATCGGCGTCATTTCGGTGCTGCCCGGGGAGGGTAAGTCGACGGTGGCCGCGAATCTCGCCGGCCTGCTCGCTGCGAACGGCGCCAAGACCTTGCTCATCGACGGCGACCTGCGCAATCCGGGCTTGAGCCGCAGCCTCGGCATGGAGGCCGAGCATGGCCTGATGGAAGCGGTGGTCAACGGCCAGACCTGGCAGTCGGTCGGCAAGGTCGACCGCCAGACCAAGCTAGCGATCATTCCCGCCGTGCTGCGCGGCCAGTTCTCGCACACCAGCGAGCTTCTGGGCTCGGCCGGCATGCGGCGCTTCATCGAGAACGCCAAGGAGACGTTCGAATACATCATCGTCGACCTGCCGCCGCTCGGCCCGGTCGTCGACGCCAAAGCCTTCGCGCCGCTGGTCGACGGCTTCGTGCTGGTCACCGAATGGGGCCGCACGCCCCGCAACATGGTGCGCTCGATGCTGGAATCCGAGCCCTATATCGCCAACAAGGTGATCGGCGCGGTGCTCAACAAGGTCGATCTGAAAAAGCTGGCCAAATACGGCTCGCTCGGCGGTTCGGAAAGGTTCTTCGACCGCTATTCGAGCTACTATCTGGAGAAGTCGGAGACGCGCGCGAAGCAAGCTGCTTGAGGCGCTTGTCCCTAATCTCTTGAAGACAGCAGCCGGCCGTATTTGCCGACGATCCTGAGCGCGGTCAGCCGTCCCGTTTGAAAGGCGCCGGTGTCGATGTCGAGTCGGCGTCCGTCGAGCGTCGGAGCGTCGACGATCGTGTGCCCGTGCACCACCCAGCGGTCGAGGCGATGCGCCGCCTGGAAGAACTCCTCGCGGATGTTGAGGAGATCGCCCTC
This sequence comes from Mesorhizobium sp. CA4, assembly GCF_020165075.1. Lineage (NCBI taxonomy): Bacteria > Pseudomonadati > Pseudomonadota > Alphaproteobacteria > Hyphomicrobiales > Phyllobacteriaceae > Mesorhizobium > Mesorhizobium sp. CA4. The sequence goes on along the minus strand of NZ_JAIUHK010000019.1, from coordinate 27,233 downwards.
GTCCTGCGCCTCGAGCGCGATGCCGGGCCGGATGCCGGCATGCACGAAGACGAATTGGTCGGAGCAGACCATCGCCGGCAACGTGCGCAGGAAATCGACATGGCTGGCTGGAATGGCCTCGCGTATGCGCGCATCCGCCTGCTCGCTCGAACCGTAGAGGCTTATCAACCGGTCAGGGTCGAGGCCATAGGAGAACAGGGTTTCGCGGCCGCCATAGCCGAGCCAGGTTTCACGCGAGAGGTGACCGTCCAGATAGAGGAGCAGCGCGACTTCATGGTTTCCCACGAGGCAGATGCGCTGGAAGCCCTTCGGCGGCGGCGCCATCAGATGGTCGATCACGCGCCGCGAATGCGGCCCGCGGTCGACATAGTCGCCCAGCATGATGATGATCTTGCGGCCGCGGAAGCGCTGCGCATCGATCTGGATATTTTGCTCCAGCGTGCGCAGCTCGTCATGGCAGCCATGCACGTCGCCGATCGCGTAGACGACCGTGTCGCGCATGTCCATGACGAGGCGCTCGCGTGGCGCGGGTCGAGGGCGTCTCGATCGTTGGAAAAGATTCACGGATTGAGGCTCGGCTACTTGCACTGATCTGCGCCTCGATATCATGCCGAATGCAAACAATTCCACACCGGCGCGCGATCGGCAGTCGCGTCGTCAGGCGGCCTTCAACCGATAGCGGAACAGCGTGTGGTCGAAGAGCAGCCGGATGCGCGGCTCGGCCTCGGCCGCAATCAGCCAGCTCACCGCGATTATGGCGGCACCGACGACGGGAATAGCGGCCAGATAGGGCACGCCGGCGCGCATCAGGGCGCCGAGCATCGCCGCGCCGACGACATCGTGGATGAGATACAGCGGATAGGTCATCAGCCCGATCCGTCGCCAGCCGGACCAGGAAAGGTCGAGGCGTAGCGACCACGCCATCAGCGCGACAGCCGTCAGGAAGATGACGATCGGCGCCGCGTAAGGCATGGCGGCTTCGACTTTGATGGAGTGCACGTCGACCGAGCTTGCGATCTGCAGCGCGCCCGCGAACAGGAACAGGGCCGTGAAGGCGAGGCGCGGCAGGGTCGTCGCCTTGAAAAGCATCAGCCACAAAAGCACGCCGACGGCGAAGAATGCGCCGTGATGCACCAGCGTCAGCTGCAGCCAGCGCGTCTCGGCGAGACCGGTCCAGCCGAAGGCGAAATAGGCGCACCAGAACAAGGTGCTGACGAGGCCGATGACGATGGCTGCCGGTTCCATCAGGTCGAAACGGCCGAGCCGCAGCAGGGCCCAGACGATGGCATAGAAGGCGATCTCGATGCCGAGCGTCCAATAGACGCTGTCCACCCACGGCTCGAAGGGCACGAACAGCCCGGTGCGGACAAGGCGGATCACGGCGTCCGTTGGCCAGGAGAGGCCGACCGTGAGCAGGACGATCGCGGAGATCGGCGCGCAGATCCAGACCGCCGGCACCAGCCGCCTGAAGCGCGCCTCGAAGAATTTCAGCGGCGTCGCGTTCTCGGCACTGAAGGCGATGACGAAACCGCTGATAACGAAGAACACCTGCACGCCGACCCAGCCGGAGCCGGCGAAGGCCATTTCGGGATGGGCCGGGATACCCCCGGTGGCGCGGGCCGAAATGCCGTCGGGGAAGGCCCACACCCAGAAGCCATAGTGATAGAACATCACCATGACAGCGGCCAGGAATCGCAGTATGTCGACGCCGCCGAATGTCGTCTTGTGCTGAGCCATGCCGTGCCTTCGGTATGGCCCCCCATGCAAACTTTAAAGTCTGTTGCCGCATTGCACAACAAGCGATTGCAGTGCGGGATAAATTCGTGAATTCTTCCTTAACGCGGTCGTCCGCCGGGCGGCTACAGGCCGATGCCGCGTCCCTTTAGCGCCGCCGTGATCTCGTCGAGGATCGCCGGATCGTCAATGGTCGCCGGCATCGTCCATTCCTCTTTGTCGGCGATCTTCTGCATCGTGCCGCGCAGGATCTTGCCGGAACGGGTCTTGGGCAGCCGCTTGATCGTCACCACGGTCTTGAAGGCGGCAACCGGGCCGATCCGCTCGCGCACCAGTCCCACCACTTCGCTTTCGATCGCTGCGGTATCGCGCGACACGCCGGCATTGAGCACGACGAAGCCGAGCGGCACTTGGCCCTTCATGGCATCGGCTATGCCGATGACCGCGCATTCGGCGACATCGGGGTGGGCCGCCAGGACCTCTTCCATGGCGCCGGTCGACAGACGGTGGCCGGCGACGTTGATGATGTCATCGGTGCGGGCCATTACGTAGAGATAGCCGTCCTCGTCCATCATGCCGGCATCGGCCGTCTTGTAGTAGCCGGGGAACTCTTCGAGGTATGCCTGGCGGAAGCGGGCATCGGCATTCCACAGCGTCGGCAGGCAGCCGGCTGGCAGCGGCAGCTTGACCACTACATTGCCGAGCGTGCCGCGCGCCACCTCGTGTCCGGCATCGTCGAGGATGCGGATGTCGTAGCCCGGCATCGGCACACCGGGCGAGCCGTATTTCACCGGCAGAAGCCCGAGGCCCGCCGGATTGATCGTCATCGGCGAGCCGGTTTCGGTCTGCCACCAATGGTCGATGACCGGACGGTCGAGCTTCTGCTCCGCCCATTTGATGGTTTCGGGATCGGCGCGCTCGCCGGCCAGGAACAAAGTGCGGAATTTCGACAGGTCGTATTTCGGCACGAACTCGCCCTTGGGATCCTGCCCCTTGATGGCGCGGAATGCGGTCGGCGCGGTGAACAGCGCCACCACGCCATGCTCAGAGATCACTCGCCAGTAGGTGCCGGCGTCCGGCGTGCCGATCGGCTTGCCTTCGAACAGCACGCTGGTGCAGCCATGCAGAAGCGGCCCGTAGACGATGTAGGAATGGCCGACCACCCAGCCGACGTCGGAAGCCGCCCAGAACACTTCGCCCGGCTTGACACCGAATTCATTGTCCATGGTCCATTTCAGCGCGACCATGTGGCCGCCATTGTCGCGCACGATGCCTTTCGGCTGGCCGGTGGTGCCGGAGGTGTAGATGATGTAGAGCGGGTCGGTGGCCAGCACCGGCACGCAGTCGACATTGGCGCCGGCCGCACGTTCACGCGCCACCGCGTCCGCATAGTCGAAATCGTAATTGTCCTTCATCTCGCAGCGCAGTTGCTCGCGCTGCAGGATCAGGCAGGCGTCGGGCTTGTGCTTCGACATCTCGATCGCCTTGTCGAGCAAGGGCTTGTAGGCGACCGTGCGTCCGGGCTCCAGGCCGCAAGAGGCGGTGATGATCAGCTTCGGCTTGGCGTCGTCGATGCGGGTGGCGAGCTCATGCGAGGCGAAGCCGCCGAATACCACCGAATGCACTGCGCCCAGCCTCGCTGAGGCGAGCATGGCGATGGCCGCTTCCGCCACCATCGGCATATAGATGATGACGCGGTCGCCCTTGCCGATGCCGCGATGCCTCAGCACCGAAGCCAGCGCGACGACCTCGCGCTTCAATTCGGCATAGGTGAATTTTCGGGTCGTGCCGGTGATCGCGCTGTCATGGATCAGCGCCAGCTGGTCGGCGCGGCCGCCCGCAACATGGCGGTCGATTGCATTGTAGCAGGTGTTGCAGGTGGCGCCGACGAACCAGCGGCCATAGACGCCTTCTGCCGGATCGAAGACCTTGTCGGCCGGCCTATACCAGTCGATCGCCTTCGCCGCCTCGGCCCAGAATCCTATGGGGTCGCGTTTCCAACCCTCATAGACTTCATGGTAGCGTGAGGCCATAGACATTCCTCTCAGGACATTCTGCGTCTGGGAATAGCCTAGAGCAATTCCAGGAAAAAGTGTGAAACGGTTTCCGTCCGGAATGCGTAAAAACAAGGAGATGGAGCGGTTCGCCGTTCTGTGAAGGGCGAAACGCTTCAAGTCGTTCTTGCCGGCCATGTCTTCCTGCATTTTGGTCGACATCGCCAGTAAACGGCTCCGTCCGGCGCCTATCTCGAGGCGCCGCCGTCAGGGTCCGCTATATCAGCCGGCTTAAAGCGGCAGCGCCGCCAGCATCAGCCCGACACCGCCCGCGATCAGGATGGCCGCCGCAAGCGCCTTCCGATGGCGCTCGAACGCCGTCGGAGCCCGTTCCCAATTGTAACGCATACAGATCACTCCCCAAAGCCGGCGGACTCATAGCTTACCCAACGGCAGGAAGGCAACCCTGGCGGCCTGGCCGCCGGCTTGACAGTGGGCGCGGTTACCCGTCATGCTCATGCCGTGGATTGTTCCTTGGGGGATTCTCATGAAGAAAACTTACGAAAAGCCGGTGCTGATCAAGCGCGAGAAGCTGTCGCATGTCGTGGCGCTCGCAAGCGGTCCGATCGGCTGACGCTTCGGCCATTCGCCGCAAGACGGCCGCCGCAACTGCGCAACTTCGGCGCGAAATGATGGACAGTGCAAGGTTGGCGCGCTATTTCCTCCCGGGCGAAGGGGAGCGGGCGCTTGGCTGAGATTGGCTCTGAAACGGTGCTGCGGATGGCGGACGACGCCTCCGTGCAGCATGTCGGCGATGGCGCCGTCGTGCTTTTGGCGCGAAGCGGCCAGCTTTACACCTGCAACGACACGACCGAGGCTTTTCTCGACAAGGTGAACGGCGCGCGTAACCTCAACCAGATCGTCGACCTGCTGTCGGACGAATTCGAGATCGACAAGGCGACGCTCGACCAGGACATGGCCGAATTGGCCGCCGAGCTGGTGGCCGAAGGCATCCTCGCCGCCCCGGGCGCGTGATGGCCGACGGGCTGGTCCTGCGCGTCCTGTTTCGCGCCCATTTGTGGCTCAGCGCCCGGCTGATGCCGGTGCTGGTGGGCCGGCGCGATTTCGAAAGCGTGTTGAAACTGGCGCCGCTGCAGTCGCCTGCGCCCTATCGCGACTTGCCCTGGGCCTACATCGTCCATCGCGTCAAACGAACGGTGCGGCGCCCTTGGCTGATGCGCGACCGCAGATGCCTTCGGGAAGGCCTGCTCGGTTTTCGTTTTCTGCGCATGGCCGGCCTCGACCCGGAACTGCGTTTCGGCGTCGATGCCAGCTCGATGCACGAGCCTCGCCTGTCGGCGCATTGCTGGGTCTGCCTCGACGGCAAGCCGGTGGTCAGCGACAGCCAGCCCGGCATGGTGGAGATCTACCGCCACCCGGCCAGGATGAAGGCGCCAGCCGCTTGACCGATCAGACTTTCCGCTACGACCTCAACGGCCAGGTCATTGGCATCACCGCCGCGCGTGCCGATCTGTGGCCGAGCTTCGACCTGATGCTCGGCACCCTGCGCGTGAACGAGCCCGTCCCGCCCGGTTTTCTCGTCGACATCGTCGAAACGCTTGAGCTGCCGGAGAACCCCGAAGGAAAACTGGCCTTCGAAGGCGAGGTTCCGCTGGACGGCCATTGCCGCATGTTCGACGCGGGCAGCGTCTTCCACCTCGTCTTTCCGGGCCAGCAGACGGTGTCGATCCGCGACGGCGAGCGCCGGGCCGAAATCCGTCTTCGTCCGGACAGCAAGATCAAGTGGACGCTGCTGGTGATGGTGCTGGATGCGGCGCTCGATGCGGACGGCCAGCACATGCTGCACACCGCGGGTCTTACTTTGCCTGGAAAGGACGGCCTTGTTCTCATCCATGCGCCAAGCGGCATCGGCAAGTCGACGACGTCGCTGGCACTTGCGTCGCGGGGCTTCGGCCTCTGCTCTGACGACGTCATGATCCTCAATGCAAGGACGCAGAGCATTATGGCCTGGGGCATGCCGCGCAGGGTGAAGGTCCATCGCAACACGGCGGCGATGCTGCCCTTCGTTGCCCCTTGCCTCGGCGAAAAATGGGACCCCGAGGGCGAGCAATCCGTTTCGCTGGACCGCCTCGGCGAAATCATTCGTGTCGAGGATGTGCGCGCCAGGCCCGTCGCTGCGCTCCTGCACCTTGCGCGCTCGGCAGACGCCGAGACCCGGCTGCTGCCGATGGCCAGGACCGACGCCATGGTGGCTTTGGCTACCGACAACGTGCGCACCGGCATGACCGGCCTGCTGTCGCTGCAGAAAAGGCGCATGGCGACCATCGCGGCCCTGGTGAAGGCGGTGCCGACCTTCACGCTGGAAGTCGGGGCAAGTCCCGCGGATGCGGCTGCGTTGATCCAGGCTGCGCTGCCAAGTTGACGCGCGCTCAGTCCTTCGCGCCGAAACGCCGGATGTCGAAGGATCGCTGCTTCCACCGGCCATGGCGGGGTTTCGACTGCCGTCGCAGCAACAGCTTGGACAGCTTGTTGTAAGCCAGATGGACGACGCGCGCGTCGGCGCAGTCGAACTCCACCAGTCCCCATCGGCATTTCGCCGCTTCGCCGCTGGGTGGTCCCAGGCGGCGGATCGGCTGAGCCAGCCGGACCGGCCTTCCGTTGATCAGCACACTGACCGGAACACTCGACCCGACGACCCGGCACAGCCGCGCGACATGGTCGCTTGACGATTGCGTGCCGACGATCAACGGACCGGGCTCGATGCGTGCCCAGACATATGCCCCATCCGGCTGAGGCATTCCGGCAAGCCTGCCCCGGCAAAACTCGGGCGCGATATCCGCCGCGAGCACGGCCATCGCGTCGGCCAGGGCCCGGTTCACCGTTGCGGCCGAACGCCAATCCTCTGCTGCAAAACCGACCTGCGCCAGGATATCGCCCTCATCGAAGCCGGATGTCATCTTGTGCAAGGTCACGCCGCCATGGGCTTCATGCATCCGGTCGATAACTAGGCGGTGAATCGGATGCGGGCCGCGATAGTGCGGCAGAAGCGCGGGATGCAGGTTGAGGCCACCCTTTGGGAACAGCTCCAGCGCGGTTCGCGGGATCAGCTTGCCGTATCCGAAACAGATCAGAAGATCGGCGCCGAGCACGCTGAGCTCCCGCCCGAGCGCATCCCAATCATGCGGCGGGCTGAATTCGATCAGCGGTGGCGTGGCGTGTCTGGAATGAGATATCAACGCAAACCGTCGCCGAAGGCGGCGGCGCAGGGTACTGAAGCTGAAGCGCTTGCCGGCACGTGGCCCCGGCACGACCACGGCAGCGATTTGGTGGCCGTCATTTGCCCAGCGCGCAAGCATTGGCGCGGTGACGGACGAAACCTCGGTGATGAATACGGCCGAGAGCGGTTTCTCCATGCCGAGCTCAGGCTGGATATGGTCGCGGCCGTGCCAGCCTCTGGACCCAGCGGAAGGCATCGCGGCTGAGGCGCGAGCGCAGCTTCTCGCGAGAATTGACCCGAAGCAGCATGTTGCCGGTGATCAGCCATTTGGCCAGTCGGATCGAGAGGTCCGGCTTGATGCGGTCGGCGAGCTCGATCGCGCGCGGCGCGGCGAACAGGCGTCCGGTGACGTTGAGGACCGTGGCCAGCTCGAGCTCGATGCCGGTCATCCGGGCGGCATCGAGCAGCCGCGCTTCCGCTTGGGGCGATTTCAGCGCCCGCACGCCTTGCAGCACGTCGACGCACAGCTGCAGGCGGTGGAACTTGTGGCCGCCGGCGGCATGGACGATGGCAATGGTGAGCAGCGCGGCCGGCGTGTCGGTTTCGCTGCCGTCGATTGCCTGCAACTCGCGGAAGCCAAGCGACAGGCGTCTGCGCATGCCGGTGTCGTGCACCAGATTGCCATGCAATTCGACCAGCAGGCTGGAGTTCTCTTTCTCCAGCCATTTGAATTCCTGCAGTTCATGCGACCGGGGCTCGTCGCTGCCGAGTTCGAAGCCGCATTCGCCGATCGTCCGGTTGGCCGCCTCGATGCTGGCGGGATCGACGAGAATGTCGATGTCGGTGAAGGGACGGTCCGCAACCTGGCTATAGAGCTTGCGCGCGAACACCGGCCCCTTGACGATCCGGGCCGGCACGCCCTTTGCCGCCAGCGCCTTCATGATGCGGTCGCCGTGATATTGCAGCAGCATCGATTGGCCGGTCGCCATCGTCGCCTCGTCGCGCAACTCCGACAGTCTCCGCTGCAGGGTTGGGTCCTGCGGCAGTCGAGCGCCACCGATCTCCCTGAGTTTGCGCAGCATGATCGGCAGCACGCCGTGAAACTGGGCGTTGACGAGCAGCGCCAGCAGAGTTTTAGCCGCAACATCCCTGCCGACAGCAGCCGGTGCCTCGGGGTCGGCGAAGGTCAGCAGCAGTTTTTCATCGGCGGGGGCAAGAGATGGCAGCATCAAATCTGGTCGGGATTGGTTATAGAAGACAGATATGGCGGATATGGTTGCAGAAAAGCATCAGGGACGCCAGCAGCGAGAGGGCGAAGCTCACGCATGAATTGACAGTGTGAATAGCTTGCCGCATTCTCACGACCTGGAGTCGGAGGCATGAAAATGACCAAGAAGCAATATCAAGCGCCAGTTCTGCGCAAGGCAGGTAAGCTGTCCACTGTAGTAGCCGTTGCCTCGAAAACACCTGCCTAAGCCAGGTTCGCAGCTTTCCTTGCGCCTCTAAATGCCCCAGCGCAGCGCCGCTGTGTGTACCGGCGCGTCCCATAATGTTGACGTTTCGTCGTCCAGCATGGTCAGCGTGATCGAGCATCCCGCCATGTCGAGCGAGGTGACATAGGACCCGACGAGCGAGCGGACCACCGTCACGCCCTGCTTCTCGAACATCCTGCGGGCGCTGTTGTACATCAGATAGAGCTCCATCGACGGCGTGCTGCCGAAGCCGTTGACGAACAGCAGCGCCGGTCCTTTGGCGCGGTCGCCAAGGTCTCCGGCGATCGCCGCGCAGACCTCCTCGGCGATGGCATCGGCGCTCTTCAATGCGTCGCGGCGCCGGCCGGGCTCGCCATGGATGCCGACGCCGAATTCCATCTCGCCATCGCCGATCTCGAAGGTCGGCTTGCCGGCGGCCGGCACCGTGCCGCTGGTCAGCGCCACGCCCATGGAGCGCGTCGCGGCATTGACGCGCTCGCCCAGCGCCTTGAGATCGGGCAGGGCCATGCCTTGCTCGGCCGCCGCGCCGACGATCTTTTCCACCACCAGCGTGCCGGCCACCCCGCGCCGTCCGGTCGTGTAGGACGAGTTCTCGACCGCGACGTCGTCATTGGTCACCACTTGCAGCACGCCGTCCGCCATTTCTGCCGCCATGTCGAAATTCATCACATCGCCCTCATAGTTCTTGACGATGAACAGGCAGCCGGCGCCGGTGTCGACGGCCTCAACGGCCGCCAGCATCTGGTCGGGCGTCGGCGAGGTGAAGACCTGGCCGGGGCAGGCGGCGTCCAGCATGCCGTGGCCGACAAAACCGCCATGCAGCGGCTCGTGGCCGGAGCCGCCGCCCGAGATCAGCGCCACTTTGCCGGGCTTCAACGCCCTGCGGCGGATGAATTTGCGGTCGTCTCCGAGCACGAGGATATCGGCATGAGCCGCCGCAAAGCCATCGAGGCTTTCGGCCAGCACCGTGTCCACCGAATTGATGAATTTCTTCATGACGGTCCTCCCGACTGTCTTCAGTTTACGCAATCCCGAACGGAAAACCGCGACATACTTCCTGGACTTGCTCTTGCTCAGCCGCTGCCCTTGCCGGCGATGCTGGTTATCTTCTGGATGAATTCGTTGATCGCCCGGTCGAGCGCGGCGTTCTGCCTGTCGTCGCCGAAATCCGGCACGATGAGCGAGACATGGCGTGTCTTGCGCGGCCCTGAGGCCGCGGGCGCTTTGCCGGGGTGCGCCTGGTGATAGGCGGCCATGAACTGGTCGCGCTCGGCCTGGCTGAAGTGGCAGACGGAAAAGATGGAAGGCAGATGCTTTGATGGGATCGGGATCGAATAGGCCGGGCTCGAGATCTGGGTGACGAAGCTGCGGTGCTTGCCGAGCGCATCGGCAAGGCGCTGGCGCATGCCCGACGGGCGCTGGTCGATGACCTGCGACAGGATCGTCTTATAGGCGCGGATCGCCTCTTCCGAGCCTGTTTCCGATATCTTCTCGGTCTTGGCCATGCCGCGTCTACACCGCAACGTCGGCGATGGCCGCCTTGGCCATGGCGAGTTGCGCAGGGGCGACCGATAGGTCGCGCAAGCCCGCCTCGATCAGCGCCGGGATGGCTGCCGGATCGCCGCCCGCGTCGCCGCATAGGCTGACCGGAATACCTTTCGCTCGTCCGAAGGCGGTGATCGCAGCAATCAGCCGCAGCACCGCCGGATGGCGCGCGGTGTTGAGATGCGCCACGGCTGCGTTGTCTCGCGCGGCCGCCATCACATATTGCGTCAGGTCGTTGGAGCCGACCGAGAAGAAGGCGACATCGGCGAAATCTTCGGGCGCCAGCGCGACCGAAGGCACCTCGACCATGATGCCGAGCGGCGGAAGCCGGTGCGCCACGCCCTGCGCGGCAAGCGCGGCTTCTTCTTCGGCGAACAGCGCGGCGGCTTGGCTGTACTCCTCAGGCGTGGCGATCATCGGGAACATCACCTTCAGATTGCCGTGGATGGCGGCGCGCAGCAATGCCCGTATCTGCACGCGAAAAATGTCGCGCCGCTTAAGCGAGAGCCGAATACCGCGCAGGCCGAGAAACGGGTTGGTTCCCTCGATGGTGAAACCCGGCACCGGCTTATCCCCGCCGGCATCGACGGTGCGGATGGTCACCGGCTTGTCGCCGGCCCATTCCAGCACCTTGCGGTAGGCACGGTATTGCGTCTCCTCGTCCGGCAGCGTTTTGCCGAACAGGAATTCGGTCCGCATCAGGCCGACGCCGTCACAGGTGGCGATATCGATACCGTCGACGTCGGAAGGGTAGGCGATGTTGACCTGGACGCGCACGGCGGTGCCGGCCCTGGTCACCGCCGGCTCAGTCAGGAATGTCTTCGCCGCGCCCAGCCGGTCGGCGAAGGAGGAGGCGGATTGCCGGAAGGCTTCGATCTCGGCCTGGGACGGCGAGAAAATGATCCTGCCGTGTTCCGCGTCGAGCAGCGCGACACCGGTGAGCGTTTCAGCCTCGTCGCCGAGACCGACGACCATGGGCACGCCGCGCGAGCGTGCCAACATCGCGACGTGGCTGGCGGTGCTGCCGGACCTCAACGCTATGCCGCCGCCCTCGCTCCAATCTTTTTCGAGGAAGCGCGTCGGCGCCATGTCGTCGCCGTAGAGGATCGCCCCCGGGGGTGCCACGGCCTCGCTGTCCTCACTCAGCGCGCGCAGCACCTGGTCGCGGATGTCACGCAAATCCGCGGCGCGGGCACGGAAATAGTCCTGGTCCGACGCTTCGTAGCCGGCGATCTCGCTGTCCAGCGCGGTCCGCCAGGCGACATCCGCCGGCTGCCCGGAGCCGATCGCCGCCAAGGCCGGACCGCTCAATGCGTCGTCCTCGAGCATGGCGATGTGGAATTCGAGGATGCCGGCGGCGTCGCCATCGGCGGTTTCGACCAGCGCCGCCAGCCGGCCGACGGCCTTGCCGATTGCGCTCACCAATGCGGCTTGTTCTTTCTCGGCGCTGGCCTTGGCCTTGTAGCTGGCCGGAGGCTGATCGAGGTCGAACAGCGGGCCTTCGGCGTAACCGGGAGAGGCAGGGATACCCTCAGCCCGCATGGCTCGCATTCCTTGCGGGCCTGCCGTCATGCAGATCGGTCTCAAGCGGACCGGGCATGATCCGCGTCCTCGTCGAAGTCGCGCTGCACCAGATCGACCAGCGCTTTCACCGCCTGGGCCGCGCCCTCGCCCTTAGCGCGGATATGCAGCATGGTGCCCTTCGGCGCCTTGGCCGCCATCACTTTGACGATGCTCTTGGCGTCGAACCAGGGACCGTTGGCGGCCACCGCCACTTCCACCTCGGCCGCGAACGACTTGGCGAGCTTGGTGAACTTCACCGAAGGGCGCGCGTGCAGTCCCACCGCGTGGGTGATCAGGACCGTTGCTTCGGCGGATGCGGACATTCAGTCGGTTCCCGTTCGTTCACGACGGCGACAATTCATGCGCGGTCGCCACCACTTCCTTGAGCGAGGCGCCGCCGGAGGATTCGGTTGCAGCCATCACGGCGCCCTCGACGATCGGCGCGTTGCAGACGACGATCTTCTGGGAGCGCGGCTCGCCGATCATTTCGACCGCCATCTCCGAGTTGGTCTCGGCGCCGCCGAGATCGACCAGTATGGCGACGCCCGCTTCCGACCAGGCCTTGTCGATCGCGCCCATGATCGCCTCGACGCTGGTGCCGAGCCCGCCATGGCCGTTTCCGCCGCACCATGCAAGCGGCACTTCGTCGCCCACCATCTGGCGCACCATGTCGGCCGTGCCCTCGGCGACCAGGGGCGAATGCGACACGATGACGATCCCGACATTGCTCATCAATTGCCCTCTATGGCTTCCGCGACTGCGCGCACCAGCAGCGCGGTCGAGCGCGCCCCGGCATCCATATGCCCGATCGAGCGCTCTCCCAGGAAGGAGGCGCGCCCGCGCAGGGCCTTCATCGGCACCGTGGCCTCCGCGGCCTTGTCGGCTGCGTCGGCGATCTCGCCAGCCGTCTTGCCTTGCGCCAGTGCCTCATACACCGGCTGCAGCACGTCGAGCATGGTTTTTTGTCCCGGCTGCGATTTGCCGCGCGCCGCCACCGCCTCGATCGCCTTGCCCAGCGCCGCCGTCAGCCCGTCGCGATCCGGGGCAGCGGGCAGCTCCTTGCCGAGCGCCATGAACAAGGTGCCGAACAAGGGGCCGGAGGCACCGCCCACGGTCATCACCAGCTTGGTGCCGACCGCCTTCAGCGCGTCGGGCAGCGGTTTCGCCGCGAAGGCGTCGGCCTCGGCGCGCACCGCCTCGAAGCCGCGCTTCATGTTCAGCCCGTGATCGCCGTCGCCGATCGCCTGGTCGAGCGCGGTCAATTCCTCGGCATGCGCCGCGATCGTATCGGCCGCCGCCGCGATCAATCGGGAGAAATCGGCTGCGGCCATTGTCTGTCCTTCATGCCGGGGCGAACAGAGCCGCCAGGGCAGCGAAAACTTCGGCGACCGCGAAGGCGCCGGGATCCGCCACGTCAAGCTGACTGCCGATATAGGCGGAACGGCCGGCCTTCGCCTTCCGCATCGCCGCGGTTGCCTCGGCGCCTTGCCGCGCCGCTTCTGCCGCTGCTTCCAGCCCGCTTGCGTCAAAGGCTTTCAGCGCCGGCTCCAGCGCATCGACCATCGTGCGGTCGCCGACCCTGGCGCCGCCATAGAAGGTCATCCGGTCGAGCCCCGCGAGCAAGGCCTTGCCGAGCGATGCGCCGGTGCCGAGCGACCGCGAGGCGGCGGTGAAGAAGATCGACAAAAGCACGCCGCTGGAGCCGCCCATCGAGGTGCCCAGCGTATCGCCCATGGCGGCGGCGGTTGCGGCCTTGTCGGCAAGCGGCAGGGTGTCGATGCGCTCGAGGATGCTGCGCGCGCCCGTCGCCACGGTCGAGCCGGTGTCGCCGTCGCCGGCCTTGGTATCGAGCGCGTTGAGCGGCTCTTCGAGCGCGATCAGCTTCTGGCAGACGGCCCTAATCAGCCGCTCCGCGGCCGCATCGCGGCTGGCGGGCTTTATGGCTGTGCCTATGCCAGGCTTGGCCATCGCGACAACGATCGGCTGACGGACCGGCTTCGCCGGCAGCCAGGCATGCGGGCCGACGGGAGCCAGCAGCGCCGCCTCGCGTTCCGCGTTCAGCTTTAGCAGCGACAGCGAGAAGCCGTTCATGTTGAGCGCCGTCATCAGATGACCGGGGCCGATCGTCAGCGTCACGGCCTTGGCGAGCGGCGACGACAAGACGGCGTTGGCGATCAAAGACATTTCGAGCGGCGGCACCGAGCCGAGATTGTTGATCAGCAAGGCATAATGGCTGCCGGGATCGAGCCGCGCGGCAAGGCGTTCGGCCATCACAGCGACGAATGCCCCGGCGCTCTGCAGCGCGATGCGCTCGACGCCCGGCTCGCCATGGATGCCGAGGCCGAGCTCGCCATCGTCAGCGCCGAAGCGCTCCTCATGCGCCTGTCCGGGGATCGAACAGGAGGAAAGCGAGATGCCGAGCGAAAAGATGTCCTTGGCCGCCGCGCGCGCCGCGGCAGCGACCGATGCAAGGTTCCGGCCGGTTTCGGAAAGGTGCCCGGCGATCTTGTGCACGAACAACGTGCCGGCAACGCCGCGCGGCTGCGCGATGTCGGGCAGCGCGATATCGTCGCCGACGATCACCATCTCGACCGCAAGGCCCTCGGCACGCGCCTTCTCCGCGGCCAGTCCGAAATTGAGCCGGTCTCCGGTGTAGTTCTTCACGATCAGCAGGCAGCCGGCTGCCCCCGTCGTCGCGCGGATCGCGGCCAGCACCGCCTCGACGCTCGGCGAAGCGAAGATCTCGCCGGAGACGGCCGCCGTTAGCATGCCGGCGCCGACGAAGCCGGCATGCGAGGGTTCATGCCCCGCGCCGCCGCCCGAAACGATCGCCACCTTCGTCTTGTCCCACTCGGCGCGCAGCACGACCTTGATCTCGGGATAGCCGTCGAGGCGGGCCAGCGCGCCCGATCCCGCCGTGGCGAGGAAGCCGTCCAGCGCCTCGGTGACGATCGTGTCCTTGCGGTTGAAAAAGTGCTTCATGAATTTCGTCCAGTCCGTATCTGCGGTCGTCAATCGGTTTGCAAATTTATGCGCGAGCCGGCTACATCAATCTTTGCCCGTCCGAGCCGAAATAGAGCGGCGCTATGTAGCGGATCGTCACCTTATCCCCTTTGGCTAAAGGTGTGTCCGGATCGGTGAGCGTCACCAGCTTCTTCGGCCCAACCGTCACATGCAGGTGGTTCTGGTCGCCCAAATGCTCGACCCAGTCGACGACCCCGTCGGCATGGCCGTTCATCGCCTTCTCGATCGCGAGATGCTCGGTGCGCGCGCCGATCGTCGTCGTTCCGGCCGGCGCGTCGCCGTCGGGCAGCAGCCCGGCCGGCAAGAGGTTGATCGCCGGCTGGCCAAGGCGCGCCGCCACATGAAGATTAGCCGGCTCAGAATAGATCGCGCGCGGCGTGCCGATCTGCACCAACATGCCATCGGCGAGGATGCCGATGCGGTCGGCCATGGTCATCGCCTCGATCTGGTCGTGCGTGACATAGAGCATCGTGGCGCCGAGCTCGGACTGGATGCGCTTGAGCTCGAGCCTGAGATTGGCGCGCAGCTTGGCGTCGAGCGAGGACAGCGGCTCGTCCATCAGGTAGATCGCGGGCTTCCTCACCAGGGCGCGGCCGATGGCGACGCGCTGCATCTCGCCGCCCGACAGTTTTGTCGAGCGGTTGTCGAGCTTGTGGTCGATGCGCACCATGCGCGCGACTTCCTCGACGCGCCGCCGCACAGCCTCTTCGGGAAACCGCCGCGCCGGCGAGCGCAGCGGGAAGGCGAGATTGTCGAACACCGAAAGATGCGGATAGAGCGAATATTGCTGGAAGACGAAGGCGGTGTCGCGTTCTGCTGGCGACAGCGCCGTCGCGTCATGGCCGCCGATGTGGATCGTGCCGCTGTCCGGCCGTTCCAGTCCGGCGATCAGCCTGAGCGTCGTCGTCTTGCCGGCGCCGGTCGGCCCGAGCAGCACGACGAATTCGCCGTCCTTGATAACGAGGTCGAGATCGCTGATCGCAACGGTGTCGCCAAAACTCTTGGTCACGCCCTGGATACGGACATCAGCCATGGCGCGCCTCCGCTGCCTGATCATGCATGGCGGTCCTGACCGCGCGGCCGGAACCCTTCTCGAACAGCGACAGCCGACCGCTGCTTAGCGTCAGCCCGACCTGTTCGCCGGGGCTGAGATGGATGCCCGCCGGCACCCGCGCCTTGATGATGCCGTCGGCCGTCTCCACGGCGACGATCTGCGTGGTGCCCAGATATTCCGTGCCGTAGATCGCGCCGCGCAGCTTCGAGCCATCGTCGAAGCGGATGTGCTCGGGCCGGATGCCGAGCGCCATGTCGGCGGGTGCCACATCCTCGCGTACCTCCGGCACCGCCACCTTGGCGCCCTGCACGACGATCTCCTTCGCGCCCCTGGCGAGCCCGCCGCCGAATTTCAGGAAATTCATCGGCGGCGAGCCGATGAAATCGGCGACGAACATGGTTGCCGGCCGGTCGTAGATTTCGCGCGGCGTGCCGAACTGTTCGATGACGCCGTGATTCATCACCGCTATTTTGTCGGCCATCGACATCGCTTCCATCTGGTCATGCGTGACATAGACCGTGGTCGCATGGATGCGGTTGTGCAGCTCGCGCAGTTCATGCACCATCAGATCGCGGAACTCGGTATCGAGCGCGCCGAGCGGCTCGTCCATGAGAAAACATTTCGGCCGCCGCACGATGGCGCGGCCGAGCGCGACGCGCTGCCGGTCGCCGCCAGCAAGGCCGGAGACGGACTTGTCGAGCAGATGGTCGATGCGCAGCAGCTTCGCCGTCTCTTCGACGCGGCTGCGGATTTCGGCCGAGGGCATGCCCTGCGCCAGCAGCGGGAAGCCGATATTTTTGCGCACATTCATGTGCGGGTAGAGCGCGAAGAGCTGGAAGACGAAGGCGATGTCGCGCTCGCGCGCCCGGCGCATGGTGACGTCCTCGCCGCCGAGCAGGATCTTGCCGCCGGTCGGCAGCTCGAGACCGGCGATCATGCGCAGCGTCGTCGTCTTGCCGCAGCCGGACGGGCCGAGCATGACGAAGAACTCGCCGTCCTCGACGACGAAATTGGAATCCTGCACGGCGACGAATGCGCCGAAGGCCTTCCTCAGATTCTGAACACGGATCTCGGCCATCGTTATTCCGGGAATTTCGAGACGATGATGAACATCACCGTGCCGGTGAGCATGGTGATGAAGGAATAGGTATAGAGCGACAGCGCGAAGGGCTGGAACAGCATCAGGAAGCCGATCGCGATGATCGCGGTCGCGATGTTTTCCATCAGGCCGCGCCTTGCCCAGCGCGGCCAAGAGGAGCGCTTGGAGGCAACAGAGCGGTTCATGCGTTCCTCCCTTCCTTCCCGTTCAAGGGGAGAGATGGTTGCCAGGTGGTTCCCCCACTCCGTCGCTGCTTCGCAGCGCCACCTCTCCCCCCTCCGGAGGGAGAGGAAGGGAGCCTGGCTGAATGAAGTTCGCGCCCTTCCTCTCCCCCGTCGACCGGGGGAGAGGTGTCGAGCGAAGCTCGACGGAGTGGGGGTCGACTTGTTCCCACACTAGTCATTTGCGCACCGCGCCGAAGGTGATGCCGCGCAGGAGTTGCTTGCGGAGCAGGATGGTGAAGACGAGGATCGGCACCAGGAAGATGGTCGTGCCCGCCGCCACTGCCGGCCAGTCCTGGCCGCCTTCGCCGATGATGGTCGGGATGAAGGGCGGCGCGGTCTGCGCGGTGCCGGAAGTGAGCAGCGCTGCGAACGCATATTCGTTCCAGGCAAAGATCAGACAGAAGATGGCGGTCGCGGCAATGCCGGTCGTGGCCTGCGGCAGCACGGTGCGCCAGAAGGCCTGCAGCCTGGTGTAGCCGTCGATCATCGCGGCCTCCTCATACTCGCGCGGGATCTCGTCGATGAAGCCCTTCAAGAGCCACACAGCCAGCGAGACGTTGACCGCGGTGTAGAGCAGGATCATGCCGAGCGCGGTGTCGGACAGGCCGAGCTCGCGATACATCAGGTAGATCGGGATCGCCACCGCGATCGGCGGCATGAAGCGCGTCGACAGGATGAAGAACAGAAGGTCGTCGGCCAAAGGCACCTTGAAGCGCGAAAAGCCATAGGCCGAGAGCGTGCCGAGGAACACCGCGCAGAAGGTCGAGCCGAAGGCGATGATCAGCGAGTTGACGAAGCGCGGCAGGAAGTTCGACGGGCCGGCAATCACCATGTTGCGCTTGCGCACGGTCTCCTCGCAGAAGCCGGTCGCCGGTCCGAGCGAATTGATATATTCCGGCGTCTGCCTTGTGCGTGTGGTGAAGAGGTTGCAATAGCCCTCGATGCTCGGCTGGAAGACGATCTTGGGCGGATAGGCGATCGAATCCGGCGGCGTCTTGAAGCTGGTGGCGAAGATCCAGAGCAGCGGCACGATCGAGATCAGCGCATAGGCGATGATGATCGTGCCGGCGATCAGCTTCGCGTTGGACGAGGGCGCGACGACGGAATGGGCGGTGGTCAGGCTCATCTCTGCTTCACCTTGTTGAGCGCCTTGACGTAGATGTTGGCCAGCCCGAACACCGCGACGAACAGGATGATGGCGAAGGCCGACGAATAGCCGGTGCGCCAGCTCTCGAAAGCCTGCCGCTTCAGCGTGATCGAGGCGACCTCAGTGGTCGAGCCGGGTCCGCCGCCGGTGAGCAGGTTGACCATGTCGAACATCCTGAAATTCTCGATGCCGCGGAACAGCACCGCCAGCATGATGAAGGGCAGCGCCATCGGCAGCGTGATCGACCAGAATTGCCGCCAGTTGGAGGCGCGGTCGACCTCCGCCGCTTCATAGATGTATTCGGGAATGGAGCGCAGACCGGCGAGGCAGATCAGCATGACGTAAGGCGTCCACATCCAGGTGTCGACGATGATGATCGCCCAAGGCGCCAGCTCGACATTGGACAGCATCTGCACATTCGTCGGCGGAATGCCGGTGACGAAGGAGACGACGTAGGAAAACAGGCCGATCTGCGGCTCGTACAGGAAGCGCCAGAAATTGCCGACCACCGCCGGCGACAGCATCATCGGCACCAAGATGATGGTGGTCCAGAAGGCGTGGCCGCGGAATTTTCGGTCAATCAGCCAGGCCAGCGTGAAGCCGATCACCGTCTGTAGAAGGATCGTCCAGAACACGAAATGCGCCGTCGTCTGCATTGCGATCCAGATGTCCTGATCGCCGAGGATACGCCGGTAATTGGCGAGCCCCAGATTCTTCACCACCTCGTTCGGCCGGTTGGCGCGGAAATTGGTGAAGGAGAGATAGATCGCCCAGAACAGCGGGAAGATGTTGATGGCCAACAGCAAAAGGATCGTCGGCGAGATGAACAGCCAGGCGAGGCCCTTGTCGCTGATGCCCCGGATCTTCTTGGCCAACGGTTCCGGTGTTGCCCGGGCAACGTTGTCCGCAGTCCGATCGAGCATGGTAAGTCCTGCTTCGGTCACGGGTAAGTCTCGCCTGTGGAATTTATCTGAACTGCGTCCCGTGCCAAGGGCGGCACGGGACGCTGCGGTTGGGCTCGGGAGGAGCCTTACATCTTGCCCCGACTACATCTTGCCGTCGTCCTGGAAGACCTGCGTCCAGTCCTTGACGAGGCCGTCTAGCGCATCCTTGGCCGAGCCCTGGCCGGCGACGACATAGTCGTGGAAGCGCTTCTGCGACGCCTGCAGCAGCGGCGCGTAACTGGGTTCCGCCCAGAAGTCCTTCACGATCGCCATGGAGTCGAGGAAGGCCTGCGCATAAGGCTGGCTGGACGGGAATTTCGGATCCTTGACCACCGAGTTCAGGCAGGAATAGCCGCCGAGTGACCACCATTTGGCCTGCACGTCCTTGTTGGCGAACCACTTGATGTATTTCAGCGCCGATTCCTGCTTGTCGGAATAGGAAACCACCGAAATGCCCTGGCCGCCGAGCTGCGCGAACTGGTCGCCGTCGGGACCCTTCGGGTTGACGAAGTAGCCGATCTTGTCGCCGCCGACATTCTCGTCCTTCTGCAGGCCGGGCCAGGTGAAGGCGAAGTTCATATGCATCGCCACCTGTCCGGATTTGAAGGCGTCGACGCCCTCACCCATGTAGCTGTTGGAGGCGCCGGGCGGAGTGCAGCAGTCGTAGAGCGCCTTGTAGAACTCCAGCCCCTTCACCGATTTCTCGGAGTTGACGAAGCCTTCCATCTCATAGGGCTTCTTCGGGTTCTCATACTGGAAGCCGTAGCTGTAGAGCACGTCCATGGCGCCCATGGTAATGCCTTCCGAGCCGCGCTCAGTATAGATCGAGGCGCCGTAGACGGTCTTGCCGTCGATCTGCCGCTTCTGGAAGAATTCGGCGATCTGCTTCAGCTGGTCGAAGGTGGTCGGCGGGGCGAGGTCCCAGCCATACTTCTCCTTGAATTCCTTCTGCAATTCGGGCCGCGAGAACCAATCCTTGCGATAGGTCCAGCCGACGACGTCGCCCATGGCCGGCAGCGCCCAGTAGTTGGGCGTGTTCTTCGGCCATTCGGAATAGCCGACCACGGTCGCCGGCACGAAGTCGTCCATGCTGATCTTCTCCTTGTCGAAGAAGTCGTTCAGCTTGACGTAATGGCCGTTCTCGGCGGCGCCGCCGATCCACTGGCTGTCGCCGATGATCAGGTCGCAGAGCTTGCCATGCGAGTTGAGCTCGTTGAGGAAGCGGTCGGCATAATTGGTCCACGGCACGAACTCGAATTTCATGCCGATGCCGGTTTCCTTGGTGAAGTCCTTCGACAGTTCCACGAGCGCGTTGGCCGGATCCCAGGCCGCCCAGCACAGCGTCAGGTCTTCCGCATGCGCGACGTTCGAGACGGCTGTCGACGCAAGGATCGCCGAGGCCAGTCCCAACACCAGTTTCAAGGTCGATTTCATGCCTTACCTCCCATTTGCGAAACGCGTCCGGATGACGGTTTCAAGACCCCTCAACCCTCGCTCCTCCGAGGGCCCAAACATGGCGGGCGATGCGCCGCCGATGTTTAGTAATTTGTTTAGTGATGCTCTTTTTACTAAACAACGCAAGCGAATTCGTTGCTGCGCCGCAGCATGGCGAAACGCGTCATTGAAATCGTTGGGAAATGCCGCCGGACCTGTGTCCTGCTGACATCAGCTGGCCGCGTTGGCGGGGCCCAGGCTTGTCGTCAGCGGCCGGATCGGCGGCGCCGGCGGTAGCAGCGCTCGTATGTCTGCGAAGGGGAAGGTCGGCTCGAAACGGAAGGCCTCGGCAAGCGCGCCGGAGGCGCCGTTGCACTGTCCGGCGCGAAACTCGTTCTGGAGGCGCGCCCTGTGTAGATAGTGCTCCGGACCTTGCGATTGGTGCGCGAGGATCGCTTTCGCCTTGATATCCCAATGATGCGAGATCTCGACATAATGGGTCGGCGAAAAACCAGTGCCGCCGAGCGTGTCGGCATGCAGCACCGGCACCGCGAAGGACGCGGCGAGTCGCACGCCGTCGGACAAGGCGCGGTGGTCGCCATGATAATCGTAGGGCGCATGGGTGATGGCGAGGTCGGGCTTCACCTCGCCGATCAGCGCTTTCAGCGCCGCAATGAACGCGGCATCGGCGACGAGCTCCCCGTCGGGAAAGTCGAGGAAGCGCGGCTCGACGCCGAGCAGGCCCGCCGCCGTGGTCGCTTCCTTGCGCCGCAAGCGGGCAAGCGCCTTGGGGTCGCCCATGCCGCCTCTGGCACCATCGGTGGCTATGGCGAAAGTCAGTTCTGCGCCTAGCGCGGCATAGGCGGCCAGCGTACCGAACATGAATATCTCGATATCGTCGGGATGTGCCCCCAGCGCCAGTATCTTCACGTCTTTCTCCCGGAATTGGAATCGTGCCGAACGGAATCCTGCTCGCCCTTCTCGCTTACGCAAACTATTCGTTCAGCGACGCCGTCATCAAGGGTCTGGGTGGGCAGTTCACCGTCTTCGAGATCGGCTTTTTCGTGACCTTGTTTGCCAGCTGTTTCCTCTTCTTCACCCGGCCGAAGGAGGAGCGCTGGCGCGATTTCTGGCGCACCAGGCGGCCCTGGGCCGTACAGGCACGCGCTTGGGCCGGCATCGCGTCGGGCGTGCTCAGCGTCTATGCCTTCACCACCATTCCGCTGGCGGAGGTTTACGCGCTGCTCTTCCTGGCACCGTTGCTCGTCACCGTGCTTTCGACCGTCATCCTGAAGGAGGATGTCGGTCCCTGGCGGTGGCTTGCCGTGATAGCCGGCTTCGCCGGTGTCATGCTGGTGGTGCGGCCGGGCTTCCGCGAATTGCATCTTGGCCATCTCGCCGCCTTCGCCAATGCCTTCGTCGCGGCAACCATCGTCATCCTGATGCGGTCGCTTGCCCAGCAGGAAAAGCGTACGACCATGTTGGGTTCGCTGATCGGCTATGGCTTGCTCTTCAACGGGGTCGGCGCGGTCGCGACGTCATTTACGCTTCCCAATCTGTGGCAACTGGGCTGGCTGGTCCTGGGCGGCCTGTTCACCGCCGGCGGCCAATTGCTGCATCTCCTGGCGGCCAAATACGCGCCGGCCAATCGCATCGCCCCGACGCATTATTCGCAGATCGTCTGGGCGGTCATCCTCGGCGCGATGTTCTTCAGGGAATATCCCGATGCGATGACGCTGGTCGGCCTTGCAGACGTCGGCGCCTCAGGCCTCCTCACCATGGTGCGCGAGGAAGTGCGGCTTGGCACCGTGCGCTGGAACCCGTTTACGCGTGCCCGGCTTTGACCGGCATGGGCCCGACACGTTGCACGGCGACCGCGACCGCTGATATGCGGGCAAAATGACGACGAAACCCTTGCCGGAGCTTCCGGTCACGGCCGTGCTGCCGGCACTCGGAGAAGCGCTCTCGCGGCGCAACAACGCCGTGCTGGTGGCGCCGCCGGGCGCCGGCAAGACGACGCTGGTGCCGCTGGCGCTGCTCGACGCGCCTTGGCTCGGTGAGGGCCGGATCGTGCTGCTCGAGCCGCGGCGGCTCGCCGCCCGCGCCGCTGCCCGCCGCATGGCCGAACTGCTGGGTGAGGAGCCCGGCGGCACGGTGGGCTACGCCATGCGCATGGAGAACCGCACCTCGGCGCGGACAAAGATCCTGGTCGTCACCGAAGGCGTGCTCTCGCGCATGATCCTCGACGATCCGGAACTGCCCGGCGTCTCGGCGGTGATCTTCGACGAATTCCACGAGCGTTCGCTCGACGGCGATTTTGGTCTGGCGCTCGCGCTCGACGTGCAGGGCGCGCTGCGGCCGGACCTGCGTCTGCTGGTCATGTCGGCAACGCTCGACGGCGCGCGCGTGGCGAGGCTTTTGTCGGACGCACCGGTGATCGAGAGCGAGGGCCGCGCCTATCCGGTCGAGATCCGCTACGACGAGCGGCCGGCCGGCACGGCGATCGAAGACGCCATGGCCAAGGCCGTGCGCGCGACTTTGGCCGGCGAGCAGGGCAGCGTGCTCGCCTTCCTGCCCGGACAGCGCGAGATCGAGCGCACCGCCGAGCGGCTCGCGGGCAATGTCGCGGCCGACACCGACATCGTTCCGCTCTTCGGCCAGCTCGACAACAGGGCGCAGGATCAGGCGATCAGGCCGGCGCCGGCCGGCCGCCGCAAGGTGGTGCTGGCCACCTCGATCGCCGAGACCTCGATCACCATCGACGGCGTGCGCGTCGTCATCGATTCCGGCCTGTCGCGGCTGCCGCGCTATGAGCCGGCAAGCGGTCTGACCCGCCTGGAAACCGTGCGTGTCAGCAAGGCTTCGGCCGACCAGCGCGCCGGCCGCGCCGGCCGCACTCAAGCCGGCGTGGCGGTGCGCCTGTGGCGCGCCGAGCAGACCGCGTCGCTTCCCGCCTTCACGCCGCCCGAAATCCTCGACGCCGATCTGTCCGGCCTGCTGCTCGACTGTGCCGCCTTTGGCGTCGCCGATCCGTCGAGCCTTTCGTTCCTCGATCCGCCGCCGGCGCCCGCTCTCAATGAGGCGAGGGTGCTGCTCAAGGCGTTGCACGCCATCGACGATGCCGGCAGGTTGACCGAGGCAGGCGCCGCCATGCGCAAGCTGGCGCTGCCGGTGCGGTTGGCGCATATGGTGGCCGAAGCGGCGAAGAGCGGCCACGCGCTCGAAGCGGCGACGCTTGCCGTGCTGTTGACCGAGCGTGGGCTGGGCGGCGACAGCGCCGATCTGGAGCGGCGTCTGATCCGGTTTCGCAGCGAGAAATCCCCCCGCCCCAATGCCGCCAGGCAGCTCGCCGAGCGTTTGGCGAGGCAGGCCGGTGGCGGCCAGGGCGGCGAGGCGGCCTCTGCAGGCGCCCTTCTGATCCACGCCTGGCCGGATCGCGTGGCACGGGCGCGCGGCGAGCGCGGCCGCTTCGTGCTGGCCAATGGCTCAGGCGCCATGGTCGATGCTGCGGATCCGCTCGCCAATGAAACCTGGCTGGTGGTCGCCGACCTGCAGGGCAAGGCGCAGAACGCCCGCATCACCGCCGCCGCTCCGGTCGGCGAAGCCGATATCCGCACCGTCCTGGCCGATCGCATCGAGATGAAGCGCGAGGCCACCTTCGACCGTGAGCGCCGCGCCGTGCGCGTGCGCGAGACCGCCAGGCTAGGCGCCATCACGCTTTCCGAGCGCATGTTGCCGGCGCCGTCAGGCGCCGATGCAGACCGCGCCATTCTCGGCGCTCTGAAAGAGCACGGCCTGTCGCTGCTCGACTGGGGCAAGGAAGCGGAGGCGCTGCGCCAGCGGCTCGGCTGGCTGCATCGCGGCCTCGGAGCGCCCTGGCCCGACGTTTCGGACGAAGCGCTTGTCGAGGGCCTCGATGATTGGCTCCTGCCGTTTCTCTCCGGCGATGCCTCTTTCGCCGCCATCAAGCCGGCGGCGCTGTCGTCGGCGCTGATGGCGCTGGTCCCGCACGACCTGCAGCGCAAGGTCGACGCGCTGGCGCCGACTCATTTCGACGCGCCGTCCGGCGGCCACGTGCCGATCCGCTATGACGGCGAGTGGCCGGTGCTTTCGATCCGCGTGCAGGAACTGTTCGGCCTCGACCGTCATCCGGCGATCGCAAACGGAACCGTTCCGCTGACGCTGGAATTGCTGTCGCCGGCGCACCGGCCGATCCAGACGACGCGCGATCTTCCCGGTTTCTGGCGTGGCTCCTGGGCGGATGTGCGTGCCGACATGCGCGGCCGCTATCCAAAACATGTCTGGCCGGAAAACCCGCTGCTGGCCGCCGCCACCAGCCGCGCCAAACCGCGCGGAACGTAATGCATGTCGCCCAAAAGTGCGCAGCGGTTTTGGGACAACGACATGCATCAGGCAAAGACGATGCTCTATCGTTTCCGCTCCTGCGGCTGTAATCCTTGGCAATGAGCAATATCCTGCGCGCGCCCGATTCCCAGCAAAGCCAGCGGCTGCGGCTCAACACGCTGATCCGCCTGCGCTGGCTGGCTATCGTCGGGCAAAGCCTGACCGTGCTGGTCGTCGCCTATGGCCTGAAATTCCCGCTTCCGGTGTCGATGTGCTTTGCGCTGATCGCCTGCTCGGCCTGGATGAATCTGTGGCTCACCTTCCGCTATCCGGCGGCGCATCGGCTCACCCCGCTTTCGGCCTTCGTGATCCTCACCTTCGACGGCGTCCAGCTCACCGGCCTGCTCTACATGACGGGCGGCCTGACCAATCCGTTTTGCGTTCTGCTGTCGGTGCCGGTCGTCATCTCCGCCGCTTCGCTGCCGCTGCGGTTCACGGCCATCCTTGGCGCGTTGGTCATACTGGCGGCCACGCTTCTGGTGTTCTTTCACCTGCCGCTGCCCTGGTATGAGGGCTCGCCGCTGCCGATGCCCTTCATCTATGTCGCCGGCATGTGGATGGCTGTGTTTGCCTCGATCGCCTTCACCGCCATCTATGCCTTCCGCGTCGCGGCGGAAGCGCGCCTGCTCGCCAATGCGCTGGCCGCCACCGAACTGGTGCTGCAGCGCGAGCAGCATCTGTCGGCGCTGGACGGGCTGGCGGCTGCTGCCGCGCACGAGCTCGGCACGCCCTTGGCCACTATCACGGTCGTCGCCAAGGAGATGGAAAAGGCGCTCGGCAAGGATCCGAAATATGGCGAGGACGTGAAGCTCTTGCGCTCGCAAAGCGAGCGTTGCCGCGAGATACTGAAGCGGCTGACCAGCCTTTCCTCGGAAGGCGAAGCGCATCTGTCGCGCATGCCGCTCACCTCGCTGGTCGAGGAGGTGACGGCGCCGCATCGCGATTTCGGCATCTCGATCCGGCTACGGCCCGGCGAGCGCGTCGGTCCCGAGCCGGTTGGCCAGCGCAGCCCCGGCGTCATCTACGGCCTCGGCAATCTGGTCGAGAATGCCGTCGATTTCGCCCGCGACGCCGTCACCGTCAGCTGGAGCTGGGACAATGAGAAGGTCATCTTCTCCATCACCGACGACGGGCCGGGATTCCCCGCCGAGATTATCGACCGCATCGGCGAGCCCTATATGTCGACGCGCCAAGGCACGGAAGCGGGCGGCGGCCTGGGCCTCGGGCTGTTCATCGCCAAGACGTTGCTGGAGCGTTCCGGCGCCACCATCGATTTCCGCAATTCGAGCGGGCTCGGCGAAGGTGCGGTGGTGCAGATCTCCTGGCCGCGCGGCCTCTTCCTCAACCAGGAACAGGCCTCGGCCACCATGTTCGACAATGCGTAACCTGGTTGGATAGCGTAACCCTTGCATTTACCGCATGGCAGCTCTGTTGCCGGCTCTAAAAATTGGACATTGCTCTTGCAGGACTGTATCTGCGTAAAAGTGAGGCATGTCGCCCAAAACTGTGCAGCGATTTCAGGAAGTCGACATGCCCGGAAACAAGGATTTGAAGGGCCTTCGCCAGAATGGGTCTCGGCGCGGCGCGCTTTGGATCGGTAGGATGCCGATAAGATGAGCGGAGACGAAACGACTGGCGCAATGGTCGAGGGCGAGGACACCTCGTTGCTCATCGTCGAGGACGACAAGCCGTTCCTCACCCGGCTTGCCCGGGCCATGGAAACAAGGGGCTTCGTGGTCGAGACGGCGGAGAGCGTGGAAGAGGCGGTCGCCAAGGCGCGCGCCCATCCGCCGGCCTATGCGGTTGTCGACATGCGGCTCGGCGACGGCAACGGCCTGGACGTCGTCGCGGCCATCCGGGAGAAGCGCGGCGACGCCCGCGCCATCATTTTGACCGGCTACGGCAACATCGCCACGGCGGTGACCGCCGTGAAGCTTGGCGCCGTCGATTACCTGTCGAAGCCCGCCGATGCCGACGACGTTTTTGCCGCGCTCACCCGCACCTCCGGGGAACGCGCGGCGCCCCCGGAAAATCCGATGTCGGCCGACCGCGTGCGCTGGGAGCACATCCAGCGCGTCTACGAAATGTGCGACCGCAACGTCTCCGAGACGGCGCGCCGCCTCAACATGCACCGCCGCACGCTGCAGCGGATTCTCGCAAAGCGGGCGCCGCGCTGAACCAGCGTCGTCATCCTAGGGCGAAGCAGGAGTGAAGCTCCGTCGCGAAGACCCTGGGATCCATTCCGTAACCCCGGCCGCAGAATGCAGCGGAGCAGAATTCTGCACCGTCGCAACGCTCTGACGTTACGGAATGGCAACTGTGTTCATGCGAATGCG
>NZ_JAIUHK010000018.1:0-121390 GCF_020165075.1 Mesorhizobium sp. CA4 | reverse complement strand
TTGCGACATCGTTGGCGCGAGCCACCTCGAAAGCGCAAATTTCAAGCCATGCCAAAGCTATCTTAGCGCATATGCCCCTTGAGGGGGGAGATGTCGCCAAAGGCGACAGAGGGGGTCGCCGCGCGTCGAGCGCCAACGCCTGCGCGACGACAAATGACATCGGCGATCTATGTGAGACGACCCCCTCTGGCCGCTTTGCGGCCATCTCCCCCTCGAGGGGGGAGATTCGGCGTCTGTTCTCCCGGCCAGCTTGACGCCCCTCTCGCCCCCGCCCTAGCCTTGCCTCAACCCACCAGGAGGAGAGCCCTATGGCAGGCACGGTCGAAAGCGAAAAGATCGACGTTTCTTTCAGCGGCAAGCGCTGCATCCATTCGCGCAATTGCGTGCTCGGCAACCCGCATGTCTTCGTGCCCAACGCGCCGGGCGAGTGGATCCACCCTGACGCGGCAAGTGTCGAGCGGGTCGTGGCGCTGGCGGAAAACTGCCCGTCGGGCGCCATCACCTACACCCGCAAGGATGGCGGGCCGCAGGAGAGGCCGCCGGTGGTCAACACCGTGCGGTTGCGCGAGAACGGGCCGCTGGCGGTGCATGCCGAGATCGTGCTGGGCGAGGAAACCTTGTTCCGCGCCACGCTCTGCCGCTGCGGCCTGTCGCAGAACAAGCCGTTTTGCGACAACAGCCATATCAAGGCCGGCTTCACCGCCACCGGCGAGCCGCCGCTGAAGGAAGCGCAGGTGCTGGAGGCGCGGGACGGCCCGCTGACGGTCACCCCCACCGTCAACGGCCCGCTCAAGGTCGAAGGCAATGCCGAGATCGTCACCGGCACGGGGCATACAATCGCGCGGACCACAAAAGTTTTCCTCTGCCGCTGCGGGCATTCGGCCAACAAGCCGTTTTGTGACGGGAGCCATAAAAGAGTGGGCTTCGTGGCATGACAAATGCTGCGCCGGCGTTAGTTTAAGGTGGGGACTCTCAGGAGGACTCCACCATGCGCACCATACTCACCCTTGCCTTGCTTGCCTTCGCAATGCCTGCCTTCGCGGCAAACCACGCGGTGCAGATCAAGGATATGAAATTCCACCCGGCCAAGATCAGTGTCGCCGTCGGCGACACGGTGACCTTCACCAACGCCGATTCCAAGACGCACACCGCCACGGCGGATGACGGTTCCTTCGATACCGGCCAACTCGCCAAAGGCAAGCGCGCCAAGGTCAAGATATCGGCCGCCGGCGCGCATCCGTTCCATTGTGCAATCCACAGCTCGATGACGGGCACCGTCACGGCGAAATAGGCGCGGGTAATCTCCCCCCTCGAGGGGGAGATTACCTGGCCTACCTCTCCCGCCTTTATCCGCCGGCCGGTATCGGCTAAGGGCTTCGCAACAAGCCCTCGCCCCGGACTGCCTGCAAAATGACCGCCAAGCCCCACCCCCTCTTCCTCGGCATCGACACCGGCGGCACCTACACCGATGCGGTGCTGTGGTCGGAGGAAGGGCCCAAGGGCAAGGTGCTGGCCAAGGCGAAGTCGCTGACCACGCGCCACGACCTCGCCGTCGGCATTTCCGGCGCGGTCGACGCGGTGCTGGAAAAATCCAAGACCGATCCTGCCTCGATAAAACTGGTTTCGATGTCGACGACCTTGGCCACCAACGCGCTGGTCGAGGGTCAAGGCGGGCGCGTGGCGCTGGTGATGATCGGCTTTTCCGAGGCCGACCTTGCCCGCGATGGGTTGAAGACGGCGCTTGGCACCGACCCGGTGGTGTTCTGCCCCGGCGGCCATGACGTGCACGGCAATGCCGCCAAGCTCGACCTTTCCGGCCTCGAAGCCGCACTGTCGGAGCTTGGGCGTTCGGTGTCGGGCTTTGCCGTCTGCGCCTATTTCGCCACCCGCAACCCGGCGCATGAGCTAAGCGCCCGGAACTTAATTCGCGACATCACAGGCCTGCCGGTCACCGCCAGCCACGAGCTTTCGGCCAAGCTCGGCGGTCCGCGCCGGGCGCTTACTACTTTGCTCAACGCCCGGCTGATCTCGATGATCGACCGGCTGGTCGCGGCGACCGAAGGGTTTCTGGCTAAGCGCGGTATTGCCGCGCCGCTGATGGTGGTGCGCGGCGACGGCGCGCTGGTGTCGGCGGCGTTTGCCCGCCAGCGGCCGATCGAGACGATTCTGTCCGGCCCGGCCGCCAGCCTTGTCGGCGCGCGCCACATGACCGGGCTGGACGACGCCATGGTCTCGGATATTGGCGGCACCACCACCGATGTCGCCGTGCTCGATGGCGGCCGGCCGCGCCTCGATCCCGAAGGCGCTACCGTCGGCGGCTTCCGCACCATGGTCGAGGCCGTCGCCATGCGCACCTTTGGCCTCGGCGGCGATTCCGAAGTGACGCTGGAAGACGGCGCGCTCGACCCGAAAATCCTGCTTGGGCCGCGCCGCCTGGTGCCGCTGGCGCTGTCCGGCATGGTGCATGGCGAGGTGGTGACTGTCGAACTGGAAAGACAACTCCGCGCGCCGAACCCCGGCCGCATGGACGGGCGCTTCGCCCTGCGCACCGGCGTGCCGGACCGGCTCGCCGCCGGCCTCACCGGGCCGGAAGCGAAGCTCTACGAGGCGATCGGCGCCACGCCGCTGGCGCTCGACAGGCTGCTCGCTTCGAATGCGCAGAACGCCACGCTGAACCGGCTGGTCGCGCGCGGGCTGGTGCATATCTCAGGCTTCACGCCGTCCGACGCCGCCCATGTGCTCGGCAGGCAGGCCAATTGGGACGCCGCCACCGCCCGGCTCGGGGCCGAGTTGTTTGCCCGCCGCCGCGACGGCCGCGGCCAGACGATCGCGGCGACTCCGGAGGAGATTTCGCAGCGCGTGCTCGTCACGCTGACCCGCTGGTCGGCCGAATACATCCTCGAAACCGCCTTTGCCGAGGACGGGCTGGACGGCGCCGCCACGGTGGCGCATGCGCTGGTGCAGCGCGCCGTCGACGCGCATCCCGGCATCGCCCGCTTCACCGTTGCGCTCGACCGCCCGGTCATCGGCCTCGGCGCCTCGGCGCCGCTGCATTATGCCGGCCTGCCGCCGCTGATCGGCAATGGCTGCATCGTGCCGGAAGACACCGATGTCGCCAATGCGCTCGGCGCCGTCGTCGGCCAAGTGCGCGTCTCGGCCGAGGCCCGTGTCAGCCAGCCCAAGGAAGGCCTGTATAGGCTGGCCTCGGGCCAGACGGTGCGCGATTTCACCGAGGAGGCAAAGGCGATTGAAGCGGCCGAAGCCGATGTGCGCGCGATCGCGGCCAAACGCGCGCAAGACGCCGGCACCGACAGCGCCGAGATCGAAATCGCCACCGACTTCAAGGTCTCGACCATCGAGGGCCAGCGCATGTTCATCGAGGCGCATGTGGTGGCGGTGGCGTCGGGACGGCCGCGGATTGCGGTGTGAGCGTAATCTTCCCCCTTGAGGGGGAGATGTCGCCGAAGGCGACAGAGGGGGTCGCTTCGCGTGGAGCGCCAACATGTTGCGGTGCCGACAATCTACGTGAGACGACCCCCTCTGGCCTGCCGGCCATCTCCCCCTCAAGGGGGGAGATTCGCTCGCCGCCGAGGTCCGCTCTAAATCCTAAGCTGAATTGACCCCGCAACCCCAAACATGCCAAACGCCCGGCAAGCCACCTATCTGGAGACGTGCAGATGACCGACCGCATCGAGATCGCCGGGTTGCAGATTGCCCGGGAGCTCCATGACTTCGTCGCCGAGGAGGCCACGCCCGGCACCGGCATCGACCCGGAAAAATTCTGGACCGGCTTTTCGGCGATCGTCCACGACCTCGCGCCGAAGAACCGCGCGCTGCTCGCCAAGCGCGACGCCATGCAGGAAAAGCTCGACTTCTGGTATCGCGAAAATGGCGCGCCGATCGACATGGAGGCCTACAAGAATTTCCTCAAGGAGATCGGCTATCTGGTGCCGGAAGGGCCGGCCTTCAGCGTCAGCACGGAGCATGTCGACCCCGAGATCGCGGTCGTTGCCGGGCCGCAGCTCGTGGTGCCGGTGATGAATGCGCGCTATGCGCTCAACGCCGCCAATGCGCGCTGGGGCTCGCTCTATGATGCGCTCTACGGCACCGACGCCATTCCCGAGACCGGCGGCGCCGAGAAGGGCAAGGGTTTCAATCCGGCGCGCGGCGCCAAGGTGATCGCCTGGGCGAGGGATTTCCTCGACCAGTCGGTGCCGCTGACCACAGGCAAATGGGCCGGCGTCAATGGGCTCTCGGTGGCGAATGGCGCGCTTAAAGCGGGCGAAGGCGCTGGCGCCACCACGCTGGCCGACCCAAGGCAGTTCGTTGGCTATCGCGGCGATGCCGCCAATCCGGAAGCCGTGCTGTTTGTGAAGAATGGGTTGCATATCGAGATTACAATCGACCGCGCCAATCAGATCGGCAGGACCGATCCGGCCGGCATCGCCGACGTCCTCCTCGAAGCCGCGTTGACCACCATCCAGGACTGCGAGGATTCGGTCGCCGCCGTCGACGCTGAGGACAAGGTCGTCGTCTATCGCAACTGGCTCGGCCTGATGAAGGGCGACCTGGCGGAAGAGATCACCAAGGGCGGCAAGACTTTTGTCCGCAAGCTCAACCCGGACCGCACCTATAGCTCGCGCGGCGGCGGCGCGCTTACGCTGCCCGGCCGCTCGCTGATGCTGGTGCGCAATGTCGGCCACCTGATGACCAATCCGGCGATCCTGGATCGCGATGGCCACGAGGCGCCGGAAGGCATCATGGATGCGGCGATCACCGCGCTGATCGCCCTGCACGATGTCGGCCCGAACGGGCGGCGGATGAATTCCCGCGCGGGCTCGATGTATGTGGTGAAGCCCAAGATGCACGGGCCGGAAGAGGTCGCCTTCGCCGTCGAGATTTTCGACCGTGTCGAAGCGCTGCTCGGCATGGCGAAGAACACCATCAAAATGGGCATCATGGATGAGGAGCGGCGCACCACCGTCAACCTCAAGGAAGCGATCCGCGCGGCAAGAGAGCGCGTGGTGTTCATCAACACCGGCTTCCTCGACCGCACCGGCGACGAGATCCACACCTCGATGGAAGCCGGCCCGATGATCCGCAAGGGCGACATGAAGCAGGCCGCCTGGATTTCCGCCTATGAGGCATGGAACGTCGATACGGGGCTGGAATGCGGCCTCGCCGGCCACGCCCAGATCGGCAAGGGCATGTGGGCGATGCCCGACCTGATGGCGGCGATGCTGGTTGAGAAGATCGCCCACCCCAAGGCCGGCGCCAACACCGCCTGGGTGCCCTCGCCGACGGCCGCAACGCTGCACGCCACGCACTACCACAAGGTCGATGTGCACGCCGTGCAGGCGGCGCTGAAGAGCCGGCCGAAGGCGAAGCTTGACGACATCCTGTCGGTGCCGGTCGCGGTGCGCCCGAACTGGACACCGGACGAGATCCAGCGCGAGCTCGACAACAACGCGCAGGGCATCCTGGGTTACGTCGTGCGCTGGATCGACCAGGGCGTCGGCTGCTCGAAAGTGCCCGATATCAACGATGTCGGCCTGATGGAAGACCGCGCGACGCTGCGCATCTCCTCGCAGCACATCGCCAACTGGCTGCGCCACAAGGTGTGCTCGGAAATCCAGGTGAGGGATTCGCTGCAGCGTATGGCGGCGATCGTCGACCGCCAGAATGTCGGCGACCCGCTCTACCGGCCGATGGCGCCGGACTTCGACAATTCGATCGCCTTCCAGGCAGCCTGCGACCTGGTGTTCAAGGGGACGGTCCAGCCCAACGGCTATACGGAGCCGGTGCTGCATAAGCGGCGGCTGGAGCTGAAGGCACGCGAGCGGATGAGGTAGCACGCGCGCCCGTTTCGACCAACGTCACGGCTTGCGTGTTACGAAACCTGCGGCTTTGGTGATCGGCGAAATCACCGGCCAGAGCGTCCTTCTCCCCGTGAACGGCCCGTGAACGGGGAGAAGCGGCTAACAGCGCCCGCTTCACGCCGCCTGCGCCATGCGCTGCGCACTCATGCGATAGGAAATAGCTTCGGCGAGATGGATGCGGCCGACGGTTTCGCTGGCGTCGAGGTCGGCCAAGGTGCGGGCCACTTTGAGCACGCGGTGATAGGCGCGCGCCGAAAAGCCAAGCTTTTCGCTGGCGTCCTTGAGCAGCGTCAGGCCGGCCGTGTCGGGCTTGGCGATCTCCTCGATGATCGACGGCGGGCAGTGCGCGTTGGTGGTGGCGCCGGCGCCCAGCCTTTCCAGCCGCTCGCGCTGCATGGCCCGCGCACGCGCCACGCGCTGCGCCACCGCCGCGCTCGTCTCGGCCTTGTCCGGCCGGATCAAGTCGCTCGCCGAGACCGCCGGCACCTCGATCCTGAGGTCGATGCGGTCGAGCAGCGGGCCGGAAATGCGCGCCTGGTATTCGGTGCGGCAGCGGTCGCCGCGCAGGCAGCGATAGCCGGGCTCGCCCGACATGCCGCAACGGCACGGGTTCATCGCCGCCACCAGCTGGATGCGCGCCGGATAGGTGACGCGGTGGTTGGCGCGCGCGATCATGCAGTCGCCGGTTTCCAGCGGCTGGCGCAGCGCATCCAGCGTCTGCGGCGAAAATTCCGGCAACTCGTCGAGGAACAGCACGCCGTGATGGGCGAGCGAAGCCTCGCCCGGACGCGCGCGCAATCCGCCGCCGACCATCGCCGCCATCGAGGCGGAGTGATGCGGCGCGCGGAAAGGCCGCCGGTCGGTCAGCTTGCCTTCGCCGAGCTCGCCGGCGACGGAGGCGATCATCGAGACTTCCAGGAGCTCCTTGGGCGCCAGCGGCGGCAGGATCGAAGGCAGGCGCTGCGCCAGCATCGACTTGCCCGCGCCTGGCGGGCCGACCATCAGCAAATTGTGGCCGCCGGCCGCCGCCACTTCCAGCGTCCGCTTGGCGCTTTCCTGGCCCTTGATGTCGGCGAGGTCGGGCAGGTCGCGCGCGGCGAGCTGGATGCCGGCTTCGGGCCGCGACAGCACCTGCGTGCCGCGAAAATGGTTGGCGATCGCAATCAGGCTGCGCGGTGCAAGGATGTCGAAATCCTTGCCCGCCCAGGCCGCCTCCGGCCCGCAGGCGAAGGGACAGATCAGGCCCTTGCTCTCCGCATTGGCGCCGATCGCCGCCGGCAGCGCGCCGGCCACGCCCGCGATGGTGCCGTCGAGCGACAATTCGCCAAGAACGACATAACCGGCCAGCATATCGCCCGGAATGGCGCCAAGCGCCGCCATCAGGCCGAGCGCGATCGGCAGGTCGTAATGGCTGCCTTCCTTGGGAAGATCGGCCGGCGCGAGGTTCACCGTCACCTTCTTCGACGGCATCGACAGGCCGGAGGCATGAAGTGCCGCCTGCACGCGCTCGCGGCTTTCGGCCACCGCCTTGTCCGGCAGGCCGACGATCTGCATGCCGACCTTGCCCGGCCCGACCATCACCTGGACATCGACCGGCAAAGCCTCAATGCCCTGGAAAGCCACCGTGCGAACCCGCGCCACCATGTTTCTCGCGCCCCCGGATGCAGGTTCACGCGCGGCGCTGCGATCAGCCCGCGAGCGAAATCAGCCTAGACAACCACAGATTTGCGCGGCGCGCAAGAACATTACGGGAACGCACGCAACCGCGCTTCTCGTTACGGCGCAGCAGTCGAATGTTGCGGCGGCAACGGAACCTTCGAGAACATCCTACTCAGGCCTCGTAGATGCGGCTTGGTGAATCGACTGCGATAGTAGTGAGTTGCCAGGGCGGAGGACCAGTATTTTCTTCGCAGCCCGATAAGGCCAAGGATCATTTTCCGCCTACGGGCGGATTTCAAAATCAGTATCCCTTCCGGAATATCTAATCCCGACAGGATTCTGTAGAAATTGAAAACATCGGCGAAAGGCACGCGCCTGTAGCGCCAGGGCTTGGCGGACCCCGCATAATGGATCACCCTGGGAAGCCGCCGTTCGATTTCCACATACCGCTCTGAAAAGAAATTCCATTCCCTGCCCAGGAAAAGAACCCGTCCGCGCACCACTGTATTCAAGGCAGTCTGGTCGAGGTACCGCGACTTTGCGGTTTCCCGAACTTTTGCAAAGATCCTGTTCGCAATGCCTTCTCTGCGCCATGCAACGAGGTTCATCGTCAGAACGCCCGAATTGATATATTCATTCCGGGACATTTCGATCTCGTCGAGTTCCTCCTGCTCGACAAAGCCGTCAATCACGCCGGCTACCAAATTGTCGCCCAAGTCCGCCGACCAGAGACCGCCGAGATCGGATACCACCAGCGTATCCGCATCCATGTAGATGGCCTTGTCGCAATCAGGCAATATCTCGGGAATGAGTATTCGGGCATATGCCGCAGTCGTCAGCAGCTTGCCTCTTGTCGGCAGATCGGAAATCCGCTCGGCGTCTGCTTGGACGATCTGACAGTCAATTCCTTTTCGTTCACAAAAACGGCGAAGCTCTATCACGGTCGCGGGCTCTATTCCCGCGTCGATAACGACGAATTTCGCCTCTCGATTATGAATCCAAGCAGAAAAGATGAATAAAAAAAGTCCAGGCACAAAGTTATTGTCGCTTGCAGTGACAATTATCATGAAATTGCCGCTCCTGAAAAACGGAGATCTAGGCTCTGCCATAGTGGGTAGAGAGCGAGAGCGTTCACGATCATAGGCAGCACGTTGGCAGCTCGCCTCTCAAATAGCTCATAGCCCGGCGTGGGGTCACCCGTCATCTTCTTCGAGGGCATCGGCAGATCCGATGTATGGAGCGCCGCCTAAGCCGCGGAGAGAATTACCCTCGCTTCCCCTCCACGCAATCCCAAAACAAGCTCGCAATATCCGCGCCGCCGAAGCGCTGCACTTCGCGCACGCCGGTCGGCGAGGTCACATTGATCTCGGTCATGTAATCGCCGATCACGTCGATGCCGACCAAGATGAAGCCGCGTTCCCTGAGCGCCGGTCCGATGCGGGCGCAGATCTCGCGCTCGCGCTCGGTCAGCTCGGTCTTTTCGGCGCGGCCGCCGACATGCATGTTGGAGCGGGAATCGTGCTCGGCCGGCACACGGTTGATGGCGCCGACCGGCTCGCCGTCGATCAGGATGATGCGTTTGTCACCCTTGCGCACGTCCTTGAGATAGCGCTGCACGATATAGGGCTCGCGGAACAGCTGGCCGAACATTTCGAGCAGCGAGGCGAGGTTGCGGTCGGCCTCGTGCAGATGGAAAATGCCGGCGCCGCCATTGCCGTAGAGCGGCTTGACGATGATGTCGCCGAACTCCTTGCGGAAGGCGGCCACCTCCTGTGGGTCCTTGGTGATCAGCGTCTCCGGCATCAGGTCCGGGAATTCGGTGACGAAGATCTTCTCCGGGCTGTTGCGCACCCAGGCCGGGTCGTTGACCACCAGCGTCTTCGGATGGATGCGCTCCAGAATGTGCGTGGTGGTGATGTAGTTCATGTCGAAGGGCGGGTCCTGCCTGAGCAGCACGACGTCCATCTCGGAAAGATCGGTGCGCACCTTCTCGCCCAGCGAATAGTGATTGCCCTTCTCGTCGCGCACCTGCATCTCCTCGACGCGCGCGAACACCTTGCCGTCCCGCATCGACAGCCGGTCGGGCGTGTAGTGGAAGAGCTTGTGGCCGCGCCGCTGCGCCTCCAGCGACAGCGCGAAGCTCGTGTCGCCGGCAATCGACACGGTGGAGACATGGTCCATCTGGACGGCGATCTTCAGCGGCATTTTCGGTCTCCGGGGAACTCAGACGCCCGATATAAGGAAATCGGCGGCGCCTGCCAATCGTGCTCGCTCGGTGCAGAAGCTCAGCGGTCGAAGACCAGCCTGGAATAGCCGAGGAAGGACAGCGCCATGGCAACGATCGAGGCGGCGGCAAGCGCTACGAGCGGCGGCAGGGCCGGCAGCGCGAAGAGCAGGGCGCAGTAGACCAGGTAATTGACGATGCCGGTGGCGATGCCGACGCTGCCATAGCGGGCGCCTTCCTGCGCGATGCCCCGGCTCGATGGCGCGAAGGTGAGATGGCGGTTCACTTGCCAGGTGACGCAGAGCGCGAAGCCGATCGACAGCACGCGCGCTGAGAGCGCGCCGAGCGGCGTAGCGCTAAGCAGCAGCCAGAGCGCCGTCGCGTCGGCGACGAAGCCGATGCCGCCGGCAAGGGTGAAGCGGAAGAGGCGGCCCACTATGCCGCCCGCGAGGACTTGCCCGGCTCGCTCTTGGGCGAGGCCTGCGCCGGTATCCCGCGCTCGGCCCGGCCGGAGGAAATTGACAGGTAGAAGATGCGCTTCTGCTCGGCCCGGCCACGCGACACGGAATCGAGGATGAAACCGGTCATCATCGAGAGCATGGCCAGAAGCAGCATGCCGATCGACAGCACCCAGGTTGGCATGCGCGGCACCAGCCCCGTCTCGGCGAATTCGATCAGCACCGGGACCATCAGGCCGATGCTGGCCGCCAGGAAAAACAGCGCGAACGTGCCGAAGAAGCGCAGCGGCTGCGTCTCCTTCACCAGCATGGCGAACATCCACAGGATCCTGGCGCCGTCGCGGAAGGTCGACAGTTTCGACGACGAGCCCTCCGGGCGGCGGCCGTAATCGAGCGCCATCTCGCTCACCGGCAGCTTCAGCTGCGAGGCATGCACCGACATCTCGGTCTCGATCTCGAAGCCGCCGGATACGGCCGGGAAACTCTTGACGAAGCGGCGCGAAAACACCCGGTAGCCGGAGAAGATATCGGTGAAGTCGGTTCCGAACAGGCCCTTGTAGAGGCGGTTGAAGACGCGATTGCCGAAGGCGTGGCCGTTGCGGCCGGCATCGTCGGTCACGCCGCGCCTGGTGCCCACCACCATGTCGGAGCGCTCGGTCTGCAGAACGTTGATCAGCTGCGGCGCATCCTCCGGCGCGTAAGTGCCGTCGCCGTCGGCCATAACGTAGATGTCGGCGTCGATGTCGGCGAACATGCGCCGAACCACATTGCCCTTGCCCTGGCGCGGCTCGCGCACGACGGTGGCGCCGGCGGCGCGGGCTTTCAGCGCGGTAAGGTCCTTGGAATTGTTGTCGTAGACGTAGATCGCGGCCGAAGGCAGCGTCTCGCGGAAGCGCCGCACGACCTCGCCGATCGTCAGCTCCTCATTGTAGCAAGGCAGGAGCACGGCGACGACCGGCTCGTGGCGGACTGCATGCGGCATGTCTGTCTCCGGGCGCCCGATCCAGCCCCGGCCGTACTTATGCCGGCCCCGTCGGGCCGTTTTACTATTTATTGAAGCCGTTAAGGCTAGGTTTAAACCGATCCTCTCCTTCAAAGGCCACCGCAATGGGCACAGCCGAGAACGGCGCCGCCACCTGGAAATCCGATCTGGTGCTGGCCCTGCTGGTCGCCCTGCTCGCCTTCGCCATCAATGCGTGGGCCGGCTTCGGCCAGCTGACCGATGCGGGCGGCGACAACGACAATCTGCTGCGCCTCGTCGAGGTCCGCGACCTGCTGGCCGGCCAGGGCTGGTTCGACCTGCACCAGTACCGGATGGGGCTGGAAGGCGGCTTCGTCATGCATTGGTCGCGGCTGGTCGATGCGCCGATCGCCGCCATCGCGCTTGCCGCCTCGGCGCTCACCGGCAGCAGGCCGCTTGGCGAGGACGTGGCGCAGGTGCTGTGGCCGGCGCTGCTCTTTTGGTCGACCTTGTTCTTCACCGCCCGCGCTGCGCGCAGTTTCGGCGGCGGCGGCGCGGTGCTGCCCGCCATCCTGGTCGGCGCCGCCGGCTATTACTTCATCGGCATCTACGATCCCGGCGCGCTCGACCACCATAACGTCCAGCTGATGCTCACCATGGCGAGCCTCGCTTTGCTGCTCGAGGCGCCGGCGCAACGCTGGGCCGCGCTGCTGTCCGGCCTTTGCGCCGCGCTGACGCTCGCCATCGGCATGGAAACCGTGCCCTACGTCGCCACTATCGGCGTTTGCGTGGCGCTGCTGTTCGTCGCCGATCCGGCTGGCGAGCGGATGATCGCCCGGGATTTCGGCCTCGGCTTCGCCGGCGTCGCGGCGCTGGTCTTCGTCACGACGGTTTCGCCTTCCGCATGGGGCGTGGCTCAGTGCGACGCCTTCTCGGTCGTCCAGTTCCTCGTCGCGGCCATTGCCGGCGCGGGGCTGGCGGCAATCGTCTCCGTCGAGCCTGCCGCCCGCAGTTGGCGGCGCAGGCTGGGGTCGCTCGCCGCGCTGGGGGCCGTCCTCGGCGTAGTCGTCGCGGTGCTGTTCCCGCAATGCCTCTCCGCGCCCTATGGCTCCCTCGATCCGCGCCTCAAGGAACTGTGGCTCGACCATGTCGACGAAGCCCAGTCGCTGTTCACGCTCCTTGTCCGCGATCCGGCGCGCGTGGCGGCGCGTTACGCCACGCCGCTGGTCGCGATCATGCTGATGGCGCTGCATTTGCGCCGCGGCGGCTGGCGGCGGCAGGACAGCCTCGTCGCCGCATTGCTCGCCGTCGCTTTCGTGGTCGGCGTCTGGCAGGTGCGCGGCACCACTTTTTCGATCGCCTTCGCGGTCGTCCCGCTGTCAGCCTGGATCGCCAAATGGCGGGCGCGGGCCGAAACCAGCTCCTCGCTCGGCGTGGCGCTGCGCCTTGCGGCCGTCTGGCTGGTCTCGATGAACCCGGTCTGGACAGGCGTCGCCGCGGCCGCCTCGGTCGCGTTGGAAAAAGGCAAGTCCGTCGCCGACGGCGGCACCGCGGACAAGACTTGCGAGAGGAAGGCTACCTTCGCACCGCTCGGCGCCATGGCCGATACCACCGTGCTGACGATCTCCAATCTTGGAGCGCCGATCCTCGTCTATAGCGGCCATCGCGTCTTCGCCGGCCCGTATCACCGCAATGTCTCCGGCAATCTGCTGGCGCTGGACGCCTTTCTCGGCTCTGCCGATGACGCGCGCGCAATCGTCAAGGCGCATCGTGTCGGCCTCGTCGCCATCTGCCCCGGCAATATCGAGACCCTGATCCTCACCCGGAAAGCCCCGCAGGGCTTCCTTGCCGGCCTGCTGCGCAGCTCGGTGCCGGACTGGCTCGAGCCGGTCAGCGAGACCAAGGGCAGCCCGATCGAGCTCTATCGC
The DNA here is from genome assembly GCF_020165075.1 of Mesorhizobium sp. CA4. Lineage (NCBI taxonomy): Bacteria > Pseudomonadati > Pseudomonadota > Alphaproteobacteria > Hyphomicrobiales > Phyllobacteriaceae > Mesorhizobium > Mesorhizobium sp. CA4. Next base: position 108,281 of record NZ_JAIUHK010000018.1, on the reverse strand, counting down.
GTAAAGCAAGCCGGCTAACGCAATGTCCCGAAAGTGCGAAACGGTCTTTGCATCGCAATTACTTGAATGGAAGCTGCATCGCCGGAAAAGAACTGTTCGACATCTTCATTAGAAGCTACGCATAAACGAATATGTAGGCTGAACTAGCCTTCTTCCCGAAGCTGAACCACCGCCCGCGACGCAGGTAACATCCGGGCGAAGGAAAAATCGATTTTCCGATACGTTTCCTAAACGCTTTGCTGCCAGTCTGGCTGAAAATACCGACATCAGAACAGAGATATGATGCAAACGACGTTTGGCACCGGTCGGCCGGTCAAGGAAAACACGGATCTGGCCTTCACGGATTCGTTGACCGGGCTCGGCAACCATCGTCGCTTCTTCGACAAGGTCGATCGCCTGATCGGCGACCGCGCCGACGATCCCGCGCCCTTTACCGTCGGCATCCTCGACCTCGACGGCTTCAAGCCGATCAACGACCTGTTCGGCCACAAGGCCGGCGATGACATCCTGGTCCAGGTGGCGATGCGGCTGCGCGCCTCGATGGACGGCTATTCCACCGTGTGCCGCATCGGCGCCGACGAGTTCGCCTTCCTCTACCCGATGGTGTTCTCGGAGGAGCAGGCGGCCGAGACGTCGCGCATGCTGATCGAGATCTTGTCGGCGCCCTATGATGTCGGCGAGCGCACCGCCAGGCTCTCGGCCTCGGTCGGCTGCTCGCTGTTCTATTCCGGCGACGAGACCACCGAGATCCTCCTCAACAAGGCCGAGACCGCGCTCTATCACGCCAAGCGTTCGGGCCGCGGCCGCGTCGTCGTCTACACCCGTGAGATGGAAGAGGCGGCCAAGCGCGTCACCCGCATCGAACAGGCGCTGCGCCGCGCCGTCTCGGCCGGCGAGGTCGAGCCGCATTTCCAGCCGATCGTCGACTTGAACAGCCGCCGCACCATCGGCTTCGAGACGCTGGCGCGCTGGACCGACCGCGACCTCGGCGTCGTGCCGCCATCGGTCTTCATCCCGATCGCCGAGGAACGCGGCATCATCGGCCCGCTGTCGCAGCTGGTGCTGCGCAAGGCGACCGAAGCGGCGCGCAGCTGGCCGAAGGAGCTGTTCTTGTCCTTCAACCTGTCGCCCTCGCAGCTTGTCGACCAGAACACCGGGCTGCATATCCTGGCCATACTCGACCGCACCGGCTTCGATCCGCGCCGGCTGGAGATCGAGATCACCGAGACCGGCCTGATGAACGACCCGGCCTCGGCCGAGAAGATCGTCGAGGATTTGCGCCGCGTCGGCATCCGCGTCTCGCTCGACGATTTCGGCACCGGCCAGTCGTCGCTCGGCCGCCTGCGCGAGTTCCATTTCGACAAGCTCAAGATCGACCGCGCTTTCGTCTCCTCAATCCTCGACGACCGGCCCTCGGAGCACATCATCCGCGCAATCCTGGCCATGTGCGAGGGGCTCGGCATGGATGTCGTCGCCGAAGGCATCGAGGACGAGGCACAGGCCGACCGCCTCGTCCAGTTTGGCTGCGCCGGCGGGCAGGGCTACCTGTTCGGCAAGCCGGCCGACGCCGACGCCACGCTCGGCTATCTGCGCGATTCCTATCGCGGAGCGCTGCGCGCCAAGGCAATCTGACCCGGCTTTTCGGCGGTTCGGAAGTCCGGCGGACACCGCCCCGGTGCGGCGTCGATCATTTGTCTGACATTTGGCCCGGAAATCCGACGTTTCTCCCTTGCTCCCGCGCTTCGTCTGGCTAGGATGCGCGCCGGCCAAAGGGAGAACAGATCATGATGCCATCGGCGCGTTTCGCCGACCTGGACGGCGCCTCGGTGCTGATCACCGGCGGCGGCTCCGGCATCGGCGCGGCGCTGACCGAAGGTTTTGTACGGCAGGGCGCCAGGGTCGCGTTCATCGACATCGCTGATAAGCCAAGCATCGCCCTTGCCGACCGATTGGAGAAGGAGCTTGGCCGCCGCCCGCTCTATCTCAAGGCCGATCTGCGCGACATCGAGGCGCTGCGCGCAGCCGTTGCCAAGGCGGCCGAGGCGCATGGCGACGTCACGGTGCTGGTCAACAACGCCGCGCTCGACGAGCGTCACGCGGTGGAAGACGTCACCGTCGAGTTCTGGGACAACAATCTCGCCATCAACCTGCGCCCGCATTTCTTCACCGCCCAGGCCGTGGCGCCCGGCATGAAGCGCGCCGGCGGCGGCTCGATCATCAACTTCACCTCCACCTCCTATCTGATCAACCATCCCGATATGCCGGCCTACACCGCGGCCAAGGCAGGCATACTCGGCCTCACCAAGGGCCTTGCAGGCAAGCTTGGGCAGGACCGCATCCGCGTCAACGCGGTGGCGCCAGGCTGGGTCATCACCGAACGGCAGCGCAAGCTTTGGGTCACCGACGAGGCGCTCGCCGCCCATGTCGCCAAGCAATGCATCAAGGATGTCATGCAGCCCGACGACATGGTGGGCACGGTGCTGTTCCTGGCGTCGGACGCCTCGCGCATGCTGACCGCCCAGATGCTGATCGTCGATGGAGGCTTCCTGTGAGCCCGGCACCGGCGGTCGCCGCGCTCGACTGGGGCACGACCAGGCTCAGGGCCTGGCTGCTCGACGGCACGGGCAAGGTGCTTGCCGAGCGGCGCGGCGACGACGGACTGATCACCGCCCGCGAAAAGGGTTTTGCCAAGGTGCTGGAGAGCCACCTTGCCGCCATGGGCGCGCCGGACACGCTGCCCGTCATCATTTGCGGCATGGCCGGTTCCCGGCAAGGCTGGATCGAGGCGCCTTACGTCACCGTGCCGGCGCCGATCGGCGCGATCCTGCGCGGCGCCGCTCGCGTCGAGGGCTCACGCCGCGACATCCGCATCGTGCCCGGCCTCGCGCAACGGCTGGCCGACGCGCCGGACGTTATGCGCGGCGAAGAGACCCAGCTTGCCGGCGCCGGTTTGCCGGCAAAGGGGCGCCACCTCGTCTGCATGCCCGGCACGCATTCCAAATGGGTCGCGGTCGAAGGCGGCGCGGTCGAAGGTTTCGGCACCTGGCCGACCGGCGAGCTGTTTTCCGTGCTGGCCACGCACTCGATCCTGAAACATTCACTGGGCGAGCATCCCGCTCCGGTCGCCGCGGACAGCCCGTTCTTCCGGCAATGGTGCGAGCGGGCCTTGGGCGAAGGCGGCGACGTCACCTCGAAACTGTTTGCCATCCGCGCCGCCGGGCTTCTGCAGGATCTGCAGCCCGCCGACGCCGCGGCCTGCCTTTCCGGGCTGCTGATCGGCGGCGAGATCGCCTCGGCGAGGCGCCGCTACGGCGCCAGCGAAGCGCCGGTGGTGCTGATCGCCTCGGGCGCGCTGGCCACGCTTTATGGTGCGGCGCTCGGTTTTGCCGGCCTTGCTTTCCGCAGCGTGGACGCCGATGAAGCGGTGCGTGCCGGTCTCGTCGAGGCCGCGCGCGAGAACGGCATGATTGGAGGCGCTTCATGAGCCAGACCGCACCCTTCCCGAAGCTCAAGCGCGGGCTTGTCGCCATCCTGCGCGGCTTGAAGCCGTCCGAGGCGGTGGCGATCGGCCGCGCGATCCACGACGCCGGCATCGAGGCCATCGAAGTGCCGCTCAATTCGCCGGAGCCGTTCGCCTCCATCGCCGGTCTGGTCAAGGCGCTGCCGCAAAGCGCGCTGATCGGCGCCGGCACGGTGCTGACCGCCGCCGATGTCGACGCCTTGCATAAGGCCGGCGGCAAGTTGCTGGTCAGCCCCAACATCGACGCCGAGGTCATGGGGCGCGCCATGCATTACTCCATGGTGACGATGCCTGGCGTGTTCACGCCGACCGAAGCCTTCCAGGCGATCCGGCTCGGGGCCTCGGCGCTGAAGTTCTTCCCGGCGAGCGTGCTTGGATCGAGCGGCGTTGCGGCGGTGCGTGCCGTCCTGCCGCCCGCAACCTTGATCGGCGCCGTTGGCGGCGTTTCCGACAAGGATTTTGCCGGATACAAAGCGGTCGGCGTCAGCGTCTTCGGGCTTGGGTCCAGCCTCTATAAGCCGGGCGCGACGGTCGAGGAGGTGGCGCAGCGCGCTCGCGTCGCGGTCGCCGCCTGGGACGAGGCCTTCGGAGGATGACGATGGACGGCGTTTCGGTTTTTTCCGATCATATCTGCGAGCTCGGCGAAGGCCCGAGCTACGATCCCGCCACCGACGCGCTGTTCTGGTTCGACATCGTCAACGGCAAGCTTATGGAAAAGCCGCTCGCCGGGAAGCTGAAAATCCATGATCTCGGCGTCATGGCCAGCGCCGTCGCCGTCATCGACGACGAGCGCCAGCTGATCGCCACCGAGGTCGGCCTGCAGGTCAGGGACGTCAGGACCGGTAGATTGACGCTGCACACGCCGATCGAGGCCGATAACCCGCTGACCCGCTCCAACGATTCGCGCGTCCACCCGTGCGGCGCGCTCTGGACCGGCACGATGGGCAAGGGCGAGGAGAAGGGCGCCGGCTCGATCTACTGGTTCTTCAAGGGCGAATTGCGCCGGCTGTTTTCCGACATCACCGTCTCGAACTCGATCTGCTTTTCCGAGGATGGGACGATCGCCTATTACACCGACACGGCGACCGGGCTTCTGATGCGCGTCGCCTGCGATCCGGCGACCGGCCTGCCCGAGGGCGGGCCGAAGGTGTTCGTCGATCATCGCTCCTCGAAAGGCTATGTCGACGGTTCGGTCGTCGACCGCGACGGGGTTCTCTGGAACGCCGTCTGGGGCGGCAAGGCGGTGAAGGCCTATGCGCCGGACGGCACGCTGCTGCGCGAGATCGCCATGCCGGTGACGCAGGCTTCCTGTCCCGCTTTTGTCGGTGCAAAAGCGGACCGTCTGGCTGTTACCTCCGCCTGGAAGGGCAAGGACGAGAAGCAGCGCGCGCTCGATCCGCAGGCCGGCATGACCTTCCTGCTCGACATTCCGGTCAAAGGCCGCTTCGAGCCGCGCGTGCGGATCGCCTGAGCGCTGTCACGCAACCGCCCGCGCCGGTCGGTTTCCCGCAAGCCGATTGCCGCGGCCGTGCGATGGTAGCGCCCTGATTTTGACAGGGCAGACGTCCATGCCGCAGGACAAGCCGACCCTCATCCTCGTCTACGAACCGGAAAAGGCTTGCCTCGACCGCCTATCCGCCGACGGCTACCCGGCGGATCGTGCCGTGGAAATCTCGTCCTATCTGGCGCAATCGACCGACCTTAAGCCGGAGTTCGGCCGGCTCGCCGAGGCTTGCGACAAGCGTGACCTCGCTTTCAGGCCTGTCGAGCTCGACGGTGCGGCGCCGATCCTGGCGAAAGCCGATCCCGCAAGGACGCTGGTCTGGGCCCTGACCGACGGCATTGCTTATTTCCGCGGCGGTGTGGCGCCGGCGCTTGCGCGGCTGAATGGGCTGCGGACCATCGGCGCCGATGATTCACTATTCGCGCTCTGCCAGGACAAGCTGCGTTCCGGCGCCGTGCTCGCTGCGCTCGGCCTGCCGGTGCCGCAGGCCGGCCTGGCGCGCAACGGCGCATGGCTGGTCGAGCCGCCGCCCTCGCCCAAAGGCTGGTTCGTCAAACCCAACCGGCTCGGCGCTAAGATCGGCATCTGGCCGGATTCGCGCACCGCCGATCCAGTCCATGCGCTGGAGCTTAGCCGGCGTGTGTTTTCGCATTACCGCGACGATGTCGTCGTCCAGCCCTATGTCGCCGGCCGCAACGTGCGGGCGAGCTTCCTTGGGTTGAAGGAAGAAACCGGCGTCGAGGCTTTGGGCATATTCTTCGTCGATTCCGGCGGCGACTTCCAGACCATGGCCGACTCGATGGCACTCTATGGCGAGACCGGTCAGGCGGCGAAGGATGCTGGCACCTATGCCGAGCCGGAACTTGAGGCCGTGGGCGCCAGTCAGCCCGAGGCGGATCGGAAAATCCGCGCCATTGCGCAGAAGCTGATAAGCGGTCTCGGCCTGAAAGATATCTTTTCCGTCGACTTCCGGGTCGAGGCCGACGACACCGTGCACCTCATCGAGTTCGAAGTCTGCCCCGGCCTGCCCTGCTTCGATTTCCGGAACTATTGCCGAAAGCAGTGGGGCATGGAACTCGCCGACGCGATGGCAGAGACCGCCGCCAACCGGCTTTTTGCTGACTAAACGCCCTCGACCAGCACGATCTCGCCGTCGGCCACTTTCTGGCGGATGGCAACGGCGCGCTGGTATTCCGGCGAGTGGTAGCAGTCATGCGCCGCCGCCAGTGATTCGAACTCGATGATGACGTTGCGGGCGCGCCCCGGCCCTTCGGCCTTTTCATGCTCACCGCCGCGCGCCAGGAACTTGGCGCCGAAGCGGTCGAAGGCGAGCTTCGCGGCGGCGACATAGTCCTTGTAGCCCTCGGCGTCGCGCACATCGACGCGGGCAATCCAATATCCCTTCGGCATTCTTTTTTCCTGTTTGTGCTTGAGCGAGGACTGGTCCTCAGGCTGATTGCATCTCCGCGAGGATCGCCTCTGCCGCGGCGCGGCGGTCCAGCGCGGCGACAATCGGCCGGCCGACGACCAGATGGCTGGAGCCGTTGCGGATCGCCTGCGCCGGCGTCACTACGCGTTTCTGGTCGCCATGCTCGCTGCCCGCCGGCCGGATGCCCGGCGTCACCACCGCCAGGTCGGGTCCGACGATACGGCGCACCGCTTCGGCCTCTTCCGCCGAGCAGACGATGCCGCCCATGCCGGCATGCAGCGCCTGTTCGGAGCGCCGGAGCACCAGCGTGTGCGGGTCGTGTTCGTAGCCGGCGTCGATCACGTCCTGCTCGTCCATCGAAGTCAGCACCGTCACGCCAAGCAGGCAGAGCTCGCTGCCCTTGGCCGCCTCGACAGCCGCTCTCATGGTTTTGGGATAGGCATGCAGCGTCAGCATCGTCATGCCCATCTTGACGATGTTCTCGACGCCCTTGGCGACCGTGTTGTCGATGTCGAGCAGCTTCATGTCGAGGAACACTTTGGTGCCGCCGCTGGCGAGCTCCCGGGCGAAATCCAACCCGCCGGCGAAGGCGAGCTGGTAGCCGATCTTGTAGAAGGAAACCGTGCCTTCGAGCTCGCGCACCGCTCTCTCGGCCTCCTTCAGCGTCGGCAGGTCCAGCCCAACGATCAGCCTGTCTCGCATGGTGTCGGCCTCCGCGAAATTGATCACGTCTCGATCCGGGTGGATAGCATGCGCGAGGTTTCGATCAGTGTGCGGCATAGGCGCTCCATCGATTGGTGTAGTCTGGCGTCCCTGAATTGTCCGTCCTCGGCGAAGGCTTCGCCTGCCTCGGAGACCGAGCATTCGGGCGTGATCACCTCCATCTGGCAGCGCACCAGCACCGCGCGCAGATGGTTGATGCAACGTATGCCGGCGAACTTGCCCCCGGAGGACGAGCAGAGCCCGACCGGCTTGCCGGCAAGCGGCCTGAACGTGCGGCTGCCCTCGCGCCGAATCCGGCTCACCCAGTCGATGGCGTTCTTGAGCAATGGCGGGATCGAGCCGTTATATTCGGGCGTCGCGATGAGCAAGCCGTCATGCGCGGCGATCTGGCGGCCGAGCTTGATCGCGTTCTCGGGGAGGCCTTTTTCCTTTTCCAGGTCCTCGTCCATGATCGGCAGCGGATAATCGCCGAGCGAGATGCGCGTCACCTCCGCGCCCTGCATGGCCAGTTCCTTCTGCGCCACGTCGGCGGTCCGGCCGCTGAAGGCGCCGCTCCGGGCCGAACCGGCGAAGACGAGGATTCTTGGGATCACTGCCATTGGCCACCCTTGTTCGGGGACAGGTACAGCCAAGGAGCATTCAAATCAACGAGGGGGTGGCAGAAAACGTTCGAGGATTGGTCGCCACCTACCAGCTTCGTCATCCACGGGCGAAGCAGCCGAGAAGCGGCGTCGCGAAGACCCGAGGATCCATTCCCTTACCCCAATCGTAGAGGCGCAGCGGAGCAGAATTCTGGATCGTCGCAACGCTTCGAAAGTCACGGAATGGATCCTCGGGTCTCCGCCGCGTCGCTTCGCTCCTTGCTCCGCCCGTGGAGGACGAAGTGACGGGCGCTTCGGCCAGTCGCCAGGACGCTGCCGCCACGGGCGATGCCCGAACACTTTTGCAGGTAGAAACTAATGCCCTGCGCGCCGGTAGATCCACAGCTGCGTCGGCGGGATGTTGCGGAAGATGAAATCGAAATGTTCGACCGTGTAGTCGCCGCGCCCGGCCGGGATCGGCGACAGCGGGCCGTAGGTCAGTTGCACGATCGGCCGTCCGGCGGGAATGCGGTCGAGCAGGCTTTCGATATAGGCGATGCGCTGGGCGACCGGGAAGTTGAGCAGCGGCACGCCGGAAACGACCGAATCGAACACCAGGTCGCGCTTGTCGCCGAGCGTGGCATAGAGATTGAAGGCGTCGCCCTCGATCACGTTGACGCCGGGATAGAGCCCGCGCAGATGGCGAACGAAGTCGGTCGAATATTCGACCGCGTACAGGTTTTCGGGCTTCACGCCCTGGGCAAGGATGGCGCGGGTGATGACACCGGTGCCGGGCCCGACTTCGAGCACCGGCAGGCCCGATCTCGGATTGACGATCGACGCCATCTTGCGCGCGGTGATGGAACTGGTGGGAACGATCGAGCCGACCGTCTTCGGCTTGTCGATCCAGCCTTTGAAGAACTTCAGCTCGTCGTCGAATTTTTCGGCCAGCGCTTTGCGCAACCCGGGACTACGTGCCATCACGAGCTCTCCTCAATGCTCAGCCTCCCGCTCCGCTACTTAGCAGGTGGGTGGAACAAGGCAAGGCGTCAAGCTGGCATAAGGTGTTGATGACGCTTGGGCAGCAGGTCGCTCCGCCGATGCCGCTGTGGCGGTCAGTTTTCGCCGAACGACTCGAAGAAGTCCTTCATGCGCGCGAAAAAGCCGCTCGACTGGGGCGAGTTGTCCTTGGACGAAAGCTGCTCGAACTCTTCCAGCAATTCGCGCTGGCGGCGCGTCAGGTTCTGCGGCGTCTCGACCGCCGTCTGGATATAGAGGTCGCCGACATTGGGCTGGCGCAGCACCGGCATACCCTTACCCTTCAGGCGGAACTGACGGCCGTTCTGGGTGCCTTCCGGCACTTTCACCTTGGTCTGCGTGCCGTCCAGCGTGGTGACTTCGAAGGAACCGCCAAGGGCGGCCGTCGTCATCGAGATCGGCACCTTGCAATAAAGATCGGCGCCGTCGCGCTGGAAGAATTCGTGCGGCTTGACCGCCAGGAAAATGTAAAGGTCGCCGGATGGTCCGCCGCGCAGGCCCGCCTCGCCCTCGTTGGCAAGCCGGATGCGGGTGCCGTCCTCGATGCCGGCGGGGATATTGACCGACAGTGAGCGTTCCTCGGTGACGCGGCCCTGGCCGGCGCATTTCGGGCAGGGGTCCTTGATCGTCTGGCCGCGGCCCTGGCATTGCGGGCAGGTCCGCTCGATCGAGAAGAAGCCCTGCGTGGCGCGCACCTTGCCGTGGCCGTGGCACATCGAGCAGGTCACCGGCTGCGTGCCCGACCTGGCGCCGCTGCCGGAGCATTCCGCGCAGGAGATGGAGGCCGGCACGCGGATCTGCGCCGTTTTGCCGGAAAAGGCTTCTTCCAGCGTGATTTCCATATTGTAGCGCAGATCGGCGCCGCGTTCGCGGCCGCCCGACGAACGGCGCTGCCGGCCGCCCATCATGTCGCCGAAGATATCCTCGAAGATGTCGGCGAAGCCGCCGGCGCCGAAGCCGTGTGCCGCGCCGTTCATGCCGCCCTCGAAGGCGGCGTGGCCGAAACGGTCGTATGCGGCGCGCTTCTGCGGGTCCTTCAGCGTCTCGTAGGCTTCGTTGATTTCCTTGAACTTGTGCTCGCAGGCATGGTCGCCGGGGTTGCGGTCGGGATGGAACTGCATGGCGAGCTTGCGGAAAGCGCTCTTGAGTTCCTTGTCGTCGGCGCCTTTTTGCACGCCCAGCGTTTCGTAGAAATCAGCTTTCATTTTTTCCCGCTGTCCGGATGCTCAATGTCTTCAAGCATTGTTGGCGACGTTTGCCGGCACGTTCTTGGATTTAGGAGCGATGTTTCCCGGATGCTAGTACTAAGCCGGGCCACTCCGGGTTTTTCTGTCACTTTTTCGGGCAGGGTTGCAAAAAAGCCCGGCCTTGCGCCGGGCTTTTCGCATAATCCGCCGTCAGCCGGCTCAGGCCGACTTCTTCTTCTCGTCGTCTTCGTCGATTTCCTCGAAGTCGGCGTCGACCACGTCCGAATCCTTGGCGGCATCCGCCTTGGCGTCGGCTTCGGCCGCTTCCTTCTGCGAAGCCTCGTACATGGCCTGGCCGAGCTTCATCGACACTTCGGCGAGCGACTGCGACTTGGCCTCGATGTCCGCCGGGTCATCGCCTTCGGCGGCGGTCTTCAGCGCGGCGATCGCGTCCGAAATCGCCGTGCGGTCAGCCTCCGAGACCTTGTCGCCATAGTCCTTCAGCGACTTCTCGGACGAATGCACCAGCGCCTCGGCCTGGTTGCGGGCCTCGACGAGGGCTCGGCGCTTCTTGTCCGCGTCGGCATTGGCCTCGGCGTCCTTCACCATCTTCTCGATGTCGGCGTCGGACAGACCGCCCGAAGCCTGGATGCGGATCTGGTGCTCCTTGCCGGTGCCCTTGTCCTTGGCCGAGACGTTGACGATGCCGTTGGCGTCGATGTCGAACGTGACCTCGATCTGCGGCACGCCGCGCGGGGCCGGCGGGATGCCAACGAGGTCGAACTGACCGAGCATCTTGTTGTCGGCCGCCATTTCGCGCTCGCCCTGGAAGACGCGGATCGTCACCGCCGACTGCGAATCCTCGGCGGTCGAGAAGGTCTGGCTCTTCTTGGTCGGGATCGTCGTGTTGCGCTCGATCAGTCGGGTGAACACGCCACCCAGCGTCTCGATGCCCAGCGACAGCGGCGTCACGTCGAGCAGGAGCACATCCTTGACGTCGCCCTGCAGCACGCCGGCCTGGATGGCAGCGCCAAGTGCGACGACCTCATCCGGGTTGACACCCTTATGCGGCTCCTTGCCGAAGAACTGCTTCACGATCTCCTGGATCTTGGGCATGCGGGTCATGCCGCCGACCAGCACCACCTCGTCGATCTCGCCCGCCTTCAGGCCGGCATCCTTGAGCGCCGCCTTGCAGGGGTCGATGGTGCGCTGCACGAGGTCCTCGACCAGGCTTTCGAACTTCGCCCGGGTGAGCTTCATCGTCAGGTGCTTCGGGCCGCTGGCGTCGGCGGTGATGAAGGGCAGGTTGATTTCGGTCTGCGTCGTCGACGACAGCTCGATCTTGGCCTTTTCGGCCGCTTCCTTCAGGCGCTGCAGCGCGAGCTTGTCGGCCTTGAGGTCGATGCCCTGTTCCTTCTTGAACTCGGCCGCCAGATACTCGACGAGCCGCATGTCGAAGTCCTCGCCGCCGAGGAAGGTATCGCCATTGGTCGACTTCACCTCGAACACGCCGTCGCCGATTTCGAGCACGGAAATATCGAAGGTGCCGCCGCCGAGGTCATAGACGGCGATGGTCTTGCCGTCCTTCTTTTCCAGGCCGTAGGCAAGCGCGGCGGCCGTGGGCTCGTTGATGATGCGCAACACCTCGAGGCCGGCGATCCGGCCGGCGTCCTTGGTCGCCTGGCGCTGGGCGTCATTGAAATAGGCCGGAACGGTGATGACCGCCTTCTCGACCTTCTCGCCGAGATAGGCTTCCGCCGTCTCCTTCATCTTCTGCAGGATCATGGCCGAGATCTGGCTCGGCGACTGCTTCTTGCCGCCGGCCTCGACCCAGGCGTCGCCATTGTCGCCCTTGACGATCTTATAAGGGACAAGCTTCTTGTCCTTCTCCGTCACCGGGTCGTCATAGCGGCGGCCGATCAGGCGCTTGACCGCGAAGATGGTGTTTTCCGGATTGGTGACCGCCTGGCGCTTGGCCGGCTGGCCGACGAGACGTTCGCCGTCGCTCGAGATGGCGACGATGGAAGGCGTCGTGCGCGCGCCTTCAGCATTCTCGATCACCTTGGGGTCCTTGCCATCCATGATGGCGATACACGAGTTGGTGGTGCCGAGATCGATACCGATAACTTTTGCCATTGTTCTAATCTCTCCTCTAAGCAGGCTCTCTGGACCCTTCAAAAGGCGTTCCGACGAAAGCCCCTGTTCACAAGAAATCCCGTCATGGTCCCCGCTTTTAAGGGCTGGACGGCTGGCGCGTATATAAGAACAGGCGACACAAGGCGCAAGCATTCTGCGCAAGCTGTCCGTCGACTTGGCAGCACCGGAAGGAGACCTGCCGCGCTCTGCGCCCGAGCCGGTCCGAGGTCGGCCTATCTCACTGTTCCGCCTTGGTTTTTTAAGAGCGGCGCCGCCTGGGGCTCGCAGATCTGCCGGCCGGCAAGGTCAGGACTTGCCGTTTCGGGCGTGACTTTCGGTCGCGAAAGAGCGGAAAAAGAGCGTTGCGGCGACGCTTCGCGCATACGGCGCAAGCTGCGAGGAGCGCCTGACGGTCGGGCAAAGCCCTGCCGGGCGCGTGGCCCGGCAGGGCAATTGCGAACTTAGAGCCCGTTGTCCTTCAGGATCTTGGCGGCGTTCTCCTTGGTGATCCTTTCCGTCGGCAGCGTGATGGTCTTCTCGACCTTCTCGCCGTTGAGGAACTTGATCGCCTGGCGCAGGCCCTCGGCGCCCGGCGTGACATAGGTGAAGGTCGCCGTCAGCTCGCCCTTGTTCACCATCTGCACGCCTTCGTTGGGCAGGCCGTCGATGCCGATGAACTTGATGTCCTTCTCGCGTCCGACGTCCTTGGCAGCGAGATAGGCGCCATAGGCCATCGGATCGTTGTGGCCATAGACGAGGTCGATCTTCTCGTTGGTCTTCAGCGCGTTGGCCATGATGTTATAGGCCTGGTCCTGCTTCCAGTCGCCCGACTGCTGGTCCAGCAGGTACTTGATGCCCGGCTCCTTGTCGGTGAATTCATGGAAGCCGTCATGGCGGTCATGCGCAGGCTGCGTGCCCATGCCGCCCCAGATCTCGACGACGTTGCCAGCCGCCTTGCCCTTGCCGCCCAGGAGCTCGACGGCATATTCGCCCGCAGCCCGGCCGATCAGCTTGTTGTCGCCGCCGACGAACTGCGTGTAATCCTTGGTGTCGACATTGCGGTCGAGCACGAAGACCGGGATCTTGGCGTCGATCGCCTGTTGCACGACGCCGGTGAGACCTGCCGACTCCTTCGGCGACACCAGCAGCGCGTCGACCTCCTGGCGGATCAGGTTCTCGACATCGGCGACCTGCTTTTCGGTCTTGTCCTCGCCGTCGGTGATGATCAGCTCGACTTCCGGGTGCTTGGCGGCTTCGGCGATGATGTCCTTGTTGAACTGGGCGCGCCAGGGTTCGATGGTCGTCACCTGCGAGAACCCGATCTTCCACTTCTTGTCCTGGGCAAAGGCGTGGTTGCTGGAAAAGAGAGCGGTCGTCGTCAGAAGAGCCGCCGCGAAGGTGGCGAGCTTCAGCATATCACGTCGTTTCATGGTCCTGTTTCCTCCGGATTATAGAGACGAGGTCTCCTGTGACGGCCGTTTTGCCGCGGCCGTTTCCTTTTGCGCCGTCCGTCCGCCGGGCAGGCGCAGATAGCTTAAGATGTCGCCGGCGTTGCGCTCCTGCACGAGCACGGTGCCGATGATGATCGCCCCCTTCAGCACCAGCTGAAGGTTCGAATTGATGTTGTGCAGCTGCAGGATGTTGGAGAGCAGCCCGAAGATGAGCACGCCGCAGAAGGTGCCGATCAGGCTGCCGCGCCCGCCCATCAGGCTGGTGCCGCCGATGACCACGGCGGCGATGGCGTCGAGCTCCAGCCCGGCGCCGGCATCCGGCTTGCCTTGCCGGTATTGCGCCACGTAAAGCACCGCCGCGATGCCGGCGAGCAAGCCGGACACGGCATAGGTGGCGATCTTGACGCGCCCTGCCGCAATGCCGGAGAGTCGCGCCGCCTCCTCATTGCCGCCGATGGCATAGACATAGCGGCCGAAGGGCGTGAAGCGCAGCACCGCGCCGTAGATCACGACTGCGCCGAGGAAGAAGAGACCTGGCATCGGCACGACGCCGAACACCAGCGAGCGCAGGATCTCGAAGTCGGCGGTGGCGTTGGAGCCGGTATAGACCGGCAGCACCGCGTTGTTCTGGCCGGCGGTCAGCCTGGCGATGCCGAGCGCCGTTACCATCATCGCGAGTGTCACGATGAAGGGCTGCAGACGGCCGGCGACGATGATGAAGCCGTTGATGGTGCCGAACAGGAGGCCGACGCAAGGCGCCACCAGAAGCACGCCGAGCACGCCGAACTTGGTCTCCACCTGCGGCAGCAGGTACCACAGCGAAAGGCAGCACAGCACCACGCCGACGATGCCCGGGATGACAAGTCCGCGCGTCTTGTCCAGCCGAGCCTCAGGGCCGGCTTGCGCGCCGGCGCGGGATTTCTCGATGTTGAGCAGGATAAAGCGCGTGGCCAGCGCGCCGAGGCAGAGAGCCGCCAGCGCGGTCGTCGGCAAGCCGAGCGCCGCCGACGGGGTGGCGCCCGGCACGGTGAGAAGCATGGCGCAGACGACCGAGCAGATCGCCATCAGCGAGCCGACGGATAGATCGATGCCGCCGGTCAGGATCACCGCCGTCATGCCGGTGGCGATGAGGCCGGTGGTCGACACCTGGCGCAGCACGTCGAGCAGGTTGCCGTAGGACAAGAAGATGTTGTTGCCCTTGGAGCTGATCGGCGAGCCGAAGACGCCGATCAGGAAGATGGCGATCAGCCCCCAATAGAGCTTGGTGCGGGAGAGAAGATTGATGAGGCTCATGCGGCTGGTCTCGCTGCCCGTCTTGGTGCGGCAAGCCGCATGATTGCCTCCTCGCTGGCCTCGGCGCGGGACAGGATTCCGCGCTGGCGGCCCTCCGCCATGACCAGGATGCGGTCGGCCAGATGCAGGAGCTCGGGCAGTTCGGAGCTGATCACGGCGATCGCCAGTCCGTCGCCGGCGAGTTTGAAGATGAGGTCGTAGATTTCGCGCTTGGCGCCGACATCGATGCCGCGCGTCGGCTCGTCGAGCAGAAGCACGCGCGGCCGCGTCGCCAGCCATTTGCCGATCACCACCTTCTGCTGGTTGCCGCCGGACAGCGTGCCGGCGGCCTGCTCGATGCTTTCGCAGCGTATGCCGAGCGCGCTCACCGCCTCGCGCGCCAGGCCTTGCTCGCCCGAACGCGAGCGCAGGCCGAAGCGCGCCAGCGCGCCGACCAGCGGCAGCGCGACATTATCGGTGATCGAGGCCTTGAGATGCAGGCCTTGGGTCTTGCGGTCCTCGGTGACCAAAGCGATGCCGAGCCGGCGGGCCCCGCGCGGCGAGCCGATCTCGACCGGCACGCCGTCGAGCCGGATCTCGCCGCTGGGGCGGCCGTCGCTGGAGCCGAAGATCGCCTCGAGGATTTCGGTGCGGCCGGAACCCAATAGCCCGCCTATGCCGAGGATTTCGCCGGCGCAAAGGTCGAAGCCGACACCGTCGATCACCATGCGCCAGCCATGCCGGTCGGGTTTCGACAGCGACAGGTCCCTGACCGAGAGCACCACCGTTCCGCCGGGGCCGCGCTCATGATCGGAGGAGGCCAGAAGGTCGCGCCCGACCATGGCCGAGATGATGGCGTCTTCGCCCAGTCCCGCCATGTCCTCGGTCAACACATGGCGCCCGTCGCGCAGCACCGTCACCCGGCTCGCCAGGTGCATGACCTCGTCGATGCGATGCGAGATGTAGACGATGGCGACGCCGCTTGCCGCGAGCTGGCGGATGATGCGGAACAGCCGCTCGCACTCGGCCGGCGACAGCGCCGAGGTCGGCTCGTCCATGATCAGGATGCGCGCCGACTTCGACAGCGCCTTGGCGATCTCCACCAGCTGCTGCTCGCCAACCCTCAGCGTGCCGATGCGCGCTTCCGGATCGAGCTCGATGCCGAGACGCTGCAGCAGCGCGCTGGCCGCACGGCTGCTCGCCTTGCGGTCGACGACCAGCCCGGCGATCAGCTTTTCGCGGCCGAGGAAGATGTTGTCGGCGACGCTGAGCTCGGGAACGAGGTTGAGCTCCTGATGGATGATGGCGATACCGGCGTCCTCGGCGTCGCGGACGCCGGTGAAACGGACCGCCTGGCCGTCGACGGCAACAGTGCCTTCGTAATCCGTATAGACGCCGGAGAGGATCTTCATCAGCGTCGACTTGCCGGCGCCGTTCTCGCCCATCAGCGCATGCACCTCGCCGCTTCTGAGATCCAGGCTCACATCGGACAGCGCGGTGATGCCGCCAAACCGCTTGGAAATGCCGGTCGCGCTCAGGACGACGGCGGGACCGGCGGCGGCCACATTGCCAGTCGTGATGGAATCAGCGCGCTGCATGGCAAAGGACGGCCTCCCTCCGTCGTCTTCGATGCCTGAACGCTAATCTAAACGTTTCGAATCTGTCAAGCGTCTATCTAGGCGCTGAGGATTGATGCATTTCAATTCTTGCGAAAAATGCCGGCTTTACGTAGGGTTGGTCGAATAGGGGCGGCTAAACGTTTCGAAAATGACGGTGTCAGAGCGGAAAAACCAGCGGAAATCCACGGCGCCGACCATGCTGCACGTTGCCGAGGCGGCGCGTGTGTCGGTGGCCACTGTCTCGGCATTGCTCAATGGCACCGCCACCGTCAGCCCCGAGCTTACGCAACGCATCGAGCAGGCGATCCGCGACATCGGCTACAAGCGCAATGCCATTGCCCGCAGCCTGAAGATGGGCACCACACGCACCATCGGCCTCACCGTGCCGCACATCACCAACCCGTTCTTCACTGATGTTGTCTCGGTCATCCAGCAGGCGTTCGACCGCGCCGGCTATGCCGTTATGCTGTGCTGCACCGACGAAGATCTGAACACCCAGGACGAGCAGATCCGCCTGCTGCTCGACCGCATGGTCGACGGGCTGATCGTGGCGCGCGTCGGCGACGGCGGCATTCTGAAGGACATCGTCGAGGACGCCAATGTGCCGGTGGTGCTGCTCGACCGTCTCTGCGAGGGCGTCGACACCGACGCGGTAGTGCTGGACAATCGGCGCGCCGTGTTCGACGCCGTCACCTATCTGATCCATCTCGGCCATCGCCGCATCGGCTACATCACCGGCACATCCGACATATCCCCCATGCATGACCGCATGATCGGCTATCGCGAGGCGCTGCAGGCGGCCGGCCTGCCGGTGGCGGAGGAGCTCGTGCGCTCCGGCAACTTCCACGAGATCGACGGCTACAACGCGACCATGCAGCTCTTGTCGCTGTACGACCGGCCGAGCGCGATCTTCTCGGCCAACAACCCGATGGTGATCGGCACCATGAAGGCGATCCGCGACATCGGCCTATCCTGTCCCGAGGACATTTCGGTCGCCTGCTTCGACGATTTCCCCTGGTCGGACGTGTTCGTCCCGCAGCTCACCACCGTGGCGCAGCCGGTGCAGGCGATCGGCGAGCAGGCGGCGAACCTTCTGCTTGACCGGCTGGCCGGCAACCGCGACGCGCCGCCGCGCAAGCTCGTGCTGAAGGGCCGGCTGATGATCCGCAATTCCTGCCGGCCGCTGGGCGCGGTCGCGCAGAGCGTCAGCGCGTAGGTTCGAAGGCCTCTGCGCACAGCGCCTGCAGCTTTGGGAAGATGTGCCTGCCGCCGGTGATCACCCGCGTGCCTTGGTCGATCACCGTCTCCGGATCGGCTTTCAGCATCGTGCCGCCGGCCTCTTCGACCAGCAGCATGCCGGCAAGGCAGTCCCAGGCGTTCATGTGTTCCTCGGCATAGCCGAGCAACCGGCCGGACGCCGCATAGGCAAGCATCAGCGCGCCCGAGGCATTGCGGAAGAAGACGCCGCCTTCGGCCATGATCAGGCCGATGAGCACGACGACATTCTTGGTCGAGGCGCGGTTGGAAAGCCCGGTGCCGACGGCGCCCTCGGAAAGCGACGCCGCATTGCTGGCCTTGATCGGCTTGCCGTTGAGGAAGGCGCCGCCGCCCAGGCGGGCGTAGAACGTCTCGTTGGTCGAAGGCTCATGGATGACGCCGACGATCGTCTCGCCGTCCCTGGCGCAGGCGATCACCACGCACCAGGCGGGAATGCCGCGCACGAAATTGGCGGTGCCGTCGATCGGATCGATCACCCAGACATGACCGGTTGTTCCAGTCACCGCCGCGTGCTCCTCGCCGACGATGCCGTCTTGCGGATAGGCCTCGGCGATCGCGGCGCGGATGAACAGCTCGACCTCGCGGTCGGCCTCGGAAACCAGGTCCTGGTGGCCCTTGCTCTCGACGGCCAGATTGTCGAGGTCGCGAAAATATTTTAGCCCCAGCTCGCCGGCGCGCCGCGCCAGGTCGATGGTGAAATGCATGCGGTCATCGAGATCATGGTTCATGAGCAGGCTCGCGCTTGGCAGGGAGCCTGCCCTTAGAGCAATTCCACGAAAGGTGTGAGCGGTTTTCCGCCCGGAATTGCGTCAAAGCAAAGAGATAGAGCGGTCCGCCGTTTCCGCGAAACGGTGAAAAACTCTATCAGACGGGCATGTCAGAAGCCATGGCGCCGTCAGGCCGCCTTCGACATCGATTTGTGCACGTCGGCGAGGATCTCGAAGGAACGCACGCGCGCTGCGTGGTCGAAGCACTGCGCCGTCACCATCAATTCGTCGGCGCCGGTGCGGCGGATGAAGGCGTCGATGCCCTGGCGCACCGTTTCCGGCGAACCGACGACGGCGCAGGACAGCGCCTGGGCAAGCATGGTTTTCGCCGCTGGATCGAGATCGCGGTCGTAGTTCTCGACCGGCGGCGGCAATTGTCCGGGTCGGCCGATGCGCAGATTGACGAAGGCCTGCTGCAGCGAGCTGAACAGAAGCTTCGCCTCGGCGACCGTCGGTGCGGCAAAGACATTGAGGCCGAGCATGACATAGGGCTTGTCGAGTTGCGCCGACGGCTGGAACCGCGTGCGATAAACCTCCAGCGCATGATGGAGCTCGGCCGGCGCGAAATGCGAGGCGAAGGCGTACGGCAGGCCGAGCAGCGCCGCGAGCTGCGCGCCATAGAGGCTGGAGCCGAGTATCCACACCGGCACGGTCTGGCCTTCGCCGGGCACGGCGCGGATGCGTTGGCCTTCCTCGGCCGGCTGGAAATAGCCCATCAGCTCGACCACGTCCTGCGGGAAATTGTCGGCGCTTTCCAGATTCCGCCGCAGCGCCCGCGCGGTCAGCATGTCGGTGCCCGGCGCGCGGCCGAGGCCGAGGTCGATGCGGCCGGGGAAAAGCGCCGCCAGCGTGCCGAACTGCTCGGCGATCACCAGCGGCGCATGATTGGGCAGCATGATGCCGCCGGCGCCGACGCGGATCGTCTTGGTGCCGCCGGCGACATGCGCGATCACGACGGGCGTCGCTGCGCTGGCGATGCCCGGCATGTTGTGATGCTCGGCCAGCCAGTAGCGCCGGTAGCCCAGACGCTCGGCGTGGCGGGCGAGGTCAAGCGAATTGGCAAGCGACTGCGAGGCGGTGCTGCCTTGCGTGATCGGCGACAGGTCGAGAACCGAAAGGTCAGTCATTGGTCAGGTCTCCACGATGCGTTTTTCCCGCAGCCTCGCCTCGAAGGGGGCGCGGTCGGGAATGACGATGGCGAGCTGGTTCTCCAGCACGTCGGCGAGCTCGGCAGCCGTCGCGATCTCGAGCTGCTCGCTGCGGCCGCCGGCACGATGCGTCGACAGCCGGTTGTTGCGCAGCGCATAGCGCCGGTCGGGCAGGGCCAGCGCGGCAACCAGCGTGGTCAGGAAATGCGAGCTCGGATGCGTCGAGAGGAAATGGCTGGCGACCCGGTAGTCGACCTCATAGGCCTGGCTCATATCGAAGCGATAGAGAGTGCGCCAAGTGCCGCCGATATCGGCCTGCAGGCGGAATTGTCCGCCGGTCTCGACGAGGCGAAAGGTTTCGTGTGGCGTCTGCTGCTCCAGCCCGGGTTGCAAAAGCAGCGGCGCCGTCAGGGTCAGGCCGCCGAAGCCGACATCGGCAATGTAAGTGCGGCCGCCGAGCTCGATGCGCAGCAGCATATGGCTGCGCGCGGTAATGGCGTCGTCCGGCTGGCCCCAGAGCACGCGGGCGGCAAGTCCGCTGACGGTGAAGCCCAGCGCGTCAAGCGCGTGCATGAAGACCAGATTGTGCTCGAAGCAATAGCCGCCACGGCCCTGGCGAAAAATCTTGTCCTGCAGCGAAGCGGTGTCGAGGCCGACGGAAACGCCCATCAAGGCATCGATGTTCTCGAACGGGATCGCCTGCGGGTGCGCGGCGTGCAGCGCCTGCAGCGTGGCCAGCGAAGGCTTGGCCGGTCCGCCATAACCGATGCGGGCGAAATAGCCATCGAGATCGAAGTCGCTCATTCAGGGGCAGGTCCGGCTTGACCGAGCCGATATAGGCACTGGTCACCGGTGTCGCAAACAATGGCCGAGGTTTGAGATTGGGCCAGCCTCACGCCGCCTGATTGTGATTGTTCCCGGCCGGCTCGTCATCGACGACAGCCGTATGCTGCGCCGCCAGGAAATTGCCGACCGGGCTCAGGTTTTCGAAATGGTCGCAAAAAACCTTGATGACGACCAGCAGCGGCACCGCCATCAACGCGCCGACGAAGCCCCACAGCCAGGACCAGAAGGCGATGGCGATGAAGATCGCCACCGCATTGATCTCGAGGCGTCGCCCGACCACCGTCGGCGTCACGAACTGGCCTTCGACGATGTCGCATAACACCACGAAGGCCGGCGCCAGGAGCGCATAGGCGATCGTGTCGAAGCTGATCAGCGCGATGACGGCCACGATCAAGACGGTCATCAGCGCGCCGACATAGGGCAGGAAATTGAGCAATGCCGCCATCGCCCCCCAGACCAGCGGATTGGGCATGCCGAGCGCCCAGAGACCCAGTCCGATCACCGTGCCAAGACCCATGTTGATGATTGAGACCGTGAGCAGATAGTGCGAAATCTCGCGCTCGACGTCATAGACGATGCGCAACGCCCGCTTCTTTTGGGTCATACTGGTGAAAGACTGAACGATCTTCTCGTAGAACAGCGTGCCGGAGGCGAGCAGGAACAGCGAGAGCACGAACACTATGGTGATCGCGGTGCCGGCTTCCAGGATGTTGCTGGCCGCCGTGGATAGGATGCCGGAAGGCGCGACCGCGACCCGCTGAAGGCCGGGCTCCTGCGATGTCTCGGTCAGCGCCTCCAATTGACGTGCAAGATCCATCATTCTTTCGAGCGGCCGCTTGAACGGCGCAAGCCGCTCGGTGAGCTGCTGGCCGATCGAATAGGAGTTGTTGATTAGGTCGATGACCGGGCCGCTGAGCAGATAGCCGGCGGTGGCGAAAATGAAGATCGACAGCAGCACGAGCAGCGTCGCCGAGACCACTTCCGGAATGCCGCGCTTGCGCAGGAAGCGCACGATCGGCGTCAGCGTCAACGCAAGCAGGAACGCAAGTATCACCGGCATGAAGAAGGCGCGGGCAAAATAAAGCGCGGCCGCCGTCACGAGGATGAAGATTCCGATCACCAGCGAGCGCATCAGGCGCATGTCCGCCCGCGCCTCGGCGCGCGCGTCAGGACTTTCGGTAACGCTTGCGCCCGAAGCGATCGGTTCGGTTTTCATCGGTTCCCCTAGAGCAATTCCAGGAAAAGTGTGAGCGGGTTTCCGTCGGAATTGCGTCAAAACAAGGCACCGCAACCGGTGCAATCGACGGGGAAAACGTGCTCGCCGCGCCAAGGTTCCGTTAGCCGGCGATCATGGAAGACCTCGGGCAGCTGCCGCTCAGGCGCCAGTCACCCTCGACATTGCAGCCGGCGCAGGGGATGCCGTCTCCTTGTGCACGATCGGCGCGACCTTGGTGCCGTAGAGCTCGATCGCCTTCATGATCCTGGCGTGCGGCATGGTGCCGATCGCCATTTGCAGCAGGAAGCGGTCGTTGCCGAAGATCTTGTGCTGGGCGACGATCTTTTCCGCCACGGCCTCAGGACTGCCGACGAAGAGCGCGCCGTTCGGGCCCCGCGCCTGATCGAAATGCGCGCGCGAGGTCGGACCCCAGCCGCGCTCGCGGCCGATGCGGTTCATCACCTCGGCCTGCGGTCCGTAGAAATCGTCGGCCGCCTGTTCGGTCGTCTCGGCGATGAAGCCGTGCACGTTGATGCTGGTGGCAAGCGTTGCCGGGTCGGTGCCGGCGCGTCGCGCCGCCTCGCGGTAGATCTCGAACAGCGGCGCGAAGCGGGCCGGCTCGCCGCCGATGATGGCAAGCGCCAGCGGCAGGCCGAGCACGCCGGCGCGGGCGGCGGATTGCGGCGTGCCGCCGATGGCGATCCAGATCGGCAGCTTTTCCTGCAACGGACGCGGATAGACGCCGCGGCCGTTGATCGGCGCGCGCAGCTTGCCCTGCCATGTCCCTTGACCTGGTCGCGGATGGCCAAAAGCAGGTCGAGCTTTTCGGCGAAGAGCTCGTCATAGTCCTCGAGGTTGTAGCCGAACAGCGGGAAGGATTCGATGAAGGAACCGCGCCCGGCCATCGCGGCCGTTGGACAGAAGGTCAAGCGTCGCGAATTGCTGGAAGACGCGCACCGGATCGTCGGAGGAGAGCACGGTGACCGCGCTGGTGAGCTTGATGCGCTTCGTGCGCTCGGCCGCCGCGGCCAGCGCCACCACAGGCGCCGAGGCCGCGTAGTCGGGGCGGTGATGCTCGCCGAGGCCGAACACGTCGAGGCCGACCTGGTCGGCCAGCTCGATTTCCTCGATGAGGTTGCGCAGCCGCTCATGAGGGCCGATCGCGCCGGTGCCCGGCTCCGGGCTGACATCGGCGAAAGTGTAGAGACCGAGTTCCATCTGGTTGCGTCCTAAGGGCGTTCATGTGGATGTTGCTTGTCGGCGCTAGACGTAACGATCTGCCTTGCCGACCGCCAGAGGTGCGGTCTGTGAACAGTGCATCGCGCATCGCCGCGCCGTATCCCTGCGGCAACAAGCCCGGATTTTTCATGGCTGGCATACCGAATTGGCGCTTGAACTCGCCGCTTTCACGCGTATGTAAGCGTCGCGAATAGACTGCAGGGAAGTACACTTGGCTATCTACAGGGAAAAAGACATTTTCGAGCGGCGCAACGCCGCGAACGAGGCAAAGAAGGCGCTGCTCGAGCGCTTCAAGGCAAAGCCGGCGGCGGATGATCCAGCCGTTCTGGCCCGCCAGGCCGAACGCAAGGCTATCCTCGAGGCCCGCGCCATCCGCGAGGCCGAAAAGGCAAGACTGAAGCAGGAAAAGCTGGCGCGTGAAGCGGCCGAGAAGGCCGAGCGCGAGGCGATTGCCGAAGCGGCGCGTCTTGCGGCGGAAGCAGCGGCGGCCGAAGAGGCAAGGCGCCGCGAGGCCGAGGAGGCCCAGCGGATCGCGCTTGAGCTTGCCGACGAGGCAGAGCGCAAGGCTAAGCGTGACGCACGCTACGCCGCCCGCAAGGCGCGCGTCGGCAGGGCGCCTCCGGGCTTCTCCGCCCGCTAAGTTCGGGTTTGCTGAAAATGAGTCAGGGTCGCCGAAAGCGGCCCTGAACGTGTTTGTGCCTGAAAACGCTCAAGCTACCAGTTTGAGGCCGACAATGCCGCAAACGATCAGGCCGATGCATGCGAGCCGGACAGCGGTCGCGGCCTCGCCGAGCAGCCAGATGCCGAGCAGCGCCGTGCCGACGGTGCCGATGCCGGTCCACACAGCATAGGCCGTGCCGACAGGCAGCGTCTTCAGCGCCAGGCCGAGCAGGCCGAGGCTGACGACCATCGAGGCGATGGTAAGAAGGGTCGGCAGCGGTTTGGAGAAGCCGTCGGTATATTTGAGGCCGATCGCCCAGCCGATTTCGAAAAGGCCTGCGAAGAAAAGAAATATCCAGGACATCTAAACACTCCGTCATCCAGCATCGGTTGGGATGCTCGGTGTGGCGGGTCGTCCCGGCCGATTTTTCGGACGAAGCGAGGTCGTCCTCGCCCCCTGGATATGGGGTGCCCTTGATTTTACGATCAACAAAACACCGGCAGCATGGTCATGCTGCCGGTTGAAGCCTGGATCGAGCCGGGTCGACCGAAGCCGGTCGCTTACTTTTCCTTGATGCGCAGCGCCTTGACCGGCGGCGCCTTCGGAGCCGGGGCCGCGGCGGGCTTCTTGGCATCCTTCTTCGGCTTGCGGGGTTCCTTGCCCGCCTTCATCGCACCTTTTGCCATGATTCGCTCCTCCGGTTTGTGGGCGGTCCAAGTGAAACAAGAGAAATGCCGGACTGCAAGAGGCTGTGCCGCTTTGCGAAGCCGGCCGATCGGCTGTCAACCGATTTCCGGCTCGACACCGCTTCGAAACCTCGCATGGGCTGGCGCATTGTCTGTGGAGCTTCAAGGGGCGGGCCGCTAAGCTCGGGCGCGGGGCAGGTCGGAGATCGGATGGCAGGACATAGCGGATCGAAACGGGTGATCTACGCTGCGCTTGCCGGCAATCTGGCGATCGCGCTCACCAAATTCGCGGCGGCAGCCTTCACCGGTTCGTCCGCCATGCTGTCGGAAGGCGTGCATTCGCTGGTCGACACAGGCAACGGCACGCTGCTCCTCTACGGCATGCATCGCGCCGCGCGGCCGCCCGACCGCACGCATCCGCTCGGCCACGGGCGCGAGCTCTATTTCTGGAGCCTCATCGTCGCGCTTCTGGTGTTCGCGCTCGGCGCCGGCGTGTCCTTCTATGAGGGCGTCACCCACATCATGGCGCCCGAACCGGTCGTCAATGCCAAGGTCAACTATACCGTGCTCGGCCTCTCCTTGCTCTTCGAGGGCAGCTCATGGCTGGTCGCGCTGAAGGAGTTTCGGCAGCAGAAGGGCAGGCAAGGCTGGATCCAGGCGGTGCGCCGCAGCAAGGATCCCGGCGTCTATACGGTGCTGTTCGAGGACAGCGCCGCGCTGCTCGGCCTCACCGTCGCCTTCGCCGGCATTCTGTCCGCCGAACTCCTGGGGATCCCCGAGCTCGACGGCGTCGGTTCGATCGGCATTGCGATCATTCTCGGAGCGACGGCGGTCTTCCTGGCGCGCGAAAGCAAGGGACTGCTCTTGGGCGAGCCCGCCTCCCCGGAAGTGCAGCGCCAGGTCCTGGAGATCGCCCAGGCGGATCCGGCGGTGCAGCGGGCGAACGGGATAGTGAGCGTCCATATCGGCCCGGAGGAGATCGTCGCGGGCTTGAGCATCGAATTCGAAGATCATCTCACCGCGCCCGAGATCGAAGCCTGCGTCGAGCGCCTGGAAGCAAGGCTCCAGCAGGAAATGCCGCAAATTTCCAGGCTCTTCGTCAAGCCGCAGGCCACTGGCACATGGGAGCGGCGGCGCAAGGCCATGGCCGAGGCTGCGGACGAGAGTTAGGTTGAGCACAGCGAAACTTGTGAGGAGGACGGCCGATGAAGATCGACGGCGGATGCCATTGCGGCGCGATCACCTATGAGGCGGAGGTCGATCCTGAGAAAACCTCGATCTGCCACTGCACGGACTGCCAGCAGCTGACCGGCACGGCCTTTCGCGTGACCGTTCCGGCGCCGGAAAGCGACTACAGGATCACCAAGGGCACGCCGAAAATCTATATCAAGACCGGATCCAGCGGCGCCAAACGCGCGCAGGCGTTTTGCGGCGAATGCGGATCGCATCTTTATGCGACGTCGGTTGGCGACGGACCGAAAATCTATGGCATCAGGGTGGGAACGGCGCGCCAGCGCGACCAACTGGTGCCGCGAAGACAGGTCTGGCACCGCTCGGCGTTGCACTGGCTGCCGGAAATCGAAGGCATCACGACCATCGAGGAGCAGTAGCGGCTATACACGCTGGGCGGAGCGTTCCAGACCTCGGGAATTGGCAGGAGCCCGCCGTCGCCTTCGCCCGCCTTGCGCGGTTCAACATCGTGCAGGCGCTCGATCGACTCCATGACGAAGCGCAAGACCCTCCTTCACCCCAAGAGCGTCTTCGTCCTTTTGCTGCCGCCCAGCTTGCGCCAATTGTTGAAGCGGTGGGTGGCGGCGGCGAAGGAGATCTTCATCTGCTGGGCGACGGTGTAGCGCGACTTGCCCTCGTCGAACATGCGATAGCAGCACTCGACGCCTTCCTCGGTGAGCTTGCCGTCAGGCGTCTTGTTGTGCGGATTGGCGGGATCGAATTTCTCGATCTGCTGCTCGACCAGATCCTTGAGGCGCTGCAGATCGGCCTCGATGCTGGCTATGAGGTCGAGAACGGGCTTCGCATCGAATGCGTGCGGAGGCTTCTTGTCCGTCATTCGGTTGGTCTCCTTCAACTTCGGCTGTTGCCGTCCATATAGGCAAACATTCAGCAATAATGAAGAGCGGCCCGAACGCGCTGGGATCAACCATTTGCGAGCGCGTCGACGGCATCGGCAATTGACGGCAAGCGGCCAAGATCCTAGTTTAGAACGATTCTAAACTAGAGTGATCCCATCATGCTTTCCCGTGTTTTCGGCTTCGGCCGCCGTTCCTTCGATTCGCTGTCGGAGCAGGAGATCCTGGCGCTGGCGATCTCTTCCGAGGAGGATGACGGGCGCATCTACCGCGCCTATGCCGATGGGCTGGCGGAAGACTTTCCGCAATCGGCAAAAGTGTTCGAGGCGATGGCAGAGGAAGAGGATGGCCATCGCGATTCCCTCATCGAGCTTTACCGCAAGCGCTTCGGCGAGCGCATCCCGCTCATCCGGCGCGAGCACGTGAAGGGCTATTTCGAGCGCAAGCCGGACTGGCTGGTGAAGCCGCTCGGCATCGAGCATGTGCGGCGGCAGGCCGAGGAAATGGAGCGGCAGGCCTATCGTTTCTATGTCGAGGCGGCAAAGCGCACCACCGACGCCTCGACGCGAAAGCTGCTCGACGACCTCGCCGTGGCCGAGCAGGGCCATGAAAGCTCGGCGCATGAACTGGAGCAGGAGCATGTGCCGGGCACGGTCAAGATGGAGGAGGCGACGGCCGAGCAACGCCAGTTCATCCTCACCTATGTGCAGCCGGGGCTGGCCGGGCTGATGGACGGGTCGGTGTCGACGCTGGCGCCGATTTTCGCCGCCGCCTTCGCGACGCATGCGACATTCCAGACTTTTCTCGTCGGCCTCGCCGCCTCGATTGGCGCCGGCATTTCGATGGGCTTCACCGAAGTCGCCTCCGACGACGGCAAGCTGTCGGGGCGGGGTTCGCCGATCAAGCGCGGCCTCACCGTCGGCATCATGACGACGCTGGGCGGGCTCGGCCACGCGCTGCCCTATCTCATTCCC
The DNA here is from genome assembly GCF_020165075.1 of Mesorhizobium sp. CA4. Lineage (NCBI taxonomy): Bacteria > Pseudomonadati > Pseudomonadota > Alphaproteobacteria > Hyphomicrobiales > Phyllobacteriaceae > Mesorhizobium > Mesorhizobium sp. CA4. The sequence goes on along the minus strand of NZ_JAIUHK010000018.1, from coordinate 80,919 downwards.
CATTTCTGGACGGCGACAATCGTTGCCGCGATCGTGGTGTTCTTCGAGCTCTGGGCGATCGCCTTCATCCAGAACCGCTACATGCAGACGCCCTTCTGGCGTGCCGCCTTCCAGGTGGTGCTGGGGGGCGCGCTGGTGTTCGGGGCGGGCGTGCTGATCGGGAACGCGTAGCGCCGGATTCCACTTCTCCCTTGCGGGAGAAGGGAGCGCCGCGCTTCATCCATTCACGACGCGACTATCCGCCGGCGCCTCCGCCCTTTCCTCCATGCCGTAGTCGCGCACGACATGGGCGATGCGCAGACGGTAGCCGGCAAAGATGCCGCCGCGGCCGGCCTTCTGCGCCTGCCGGTGCTCCTCGGTGTTGCGCCAGGCCTTCACCGCTTCCTCGTCGCGCCAGAAGGACAATGACAGCACCCGCTTGGGATCGGCGAGGCTCTGGAAGCGCTCGACCGAGATGAAGCCGTCGATGCTCTCGAGCAGCGGCTTTAGCTCGGCGGCGATGCCGAGATAAGCATCGCGCTTGCCTTCCGCCGGCTCGACCTCGAAGATGACAGCAATCATGCTTCTATTTCCTCCTTGACGGTCACGTCGGTGCGAAAGACCTGTCTTGGACCGTGCGGCGCCGACACGAGCTTCAGAAAGACGCGATCTTCCTTCAAGATGAATTTCTCGCGCCTGGCGAATTCGTAATTTGCCTTGCCCGCCGGGTCGGCGGCAAGCCGCGCGCGATAGGCTTCATAGGCTGCGAGGCTCTCGATGCTGTAGGCGGCATAGGCCGTGGTGGCCGAGCCCTCATGCGGCGCGTAATAGCCCATGAGGTCGGCGCCGCAGCGCGGAATGGCCTGGCCCCAGGCCCGCGCATATTGCTCGAAGGCGGCCTTGCCGAACGGGTCGATCTCGTAGCGGATGAAACAGGTGATGGTCATGTCGTCTCCTCGTCCGTTGGTTTTCGACGACGACGGTTCGACCACGGTCGAAACATCGTCTCCGTCGCTATGCTAGGCATTCTCCTGTCAGGAGTGTTTGCCCGGGCTGCTTGAGATGGCCCCAGGATAATGCTTCCCTGACGGGAATGCTTCGATGAGGATCGAACCATGCGTGAAGGACCGGACATTGCCCGCATCGCCAGCCTGGTCGGCGACCCGGCGCGCGCCAACATGCTCAACGCTCTCATGGGCGGCACGGCGCTGACGGCGTCGGAGCTGGCGCTGGAAGCCGGCGTGTCGCTGCCCACCGCTTCCTCGCATTTGTCGAAGCTGATGGGGGGCGGGCTGCTCACCTTGGCCAGCCAGGGCCGCCACCGCTATTACGGCCTCGCCAGCGCGCAAGTGGCCGGCATGATCGAGGCGATCATCGGCGTTGCCGAGGCGGTCGGCCCGAAACGGGTGCGGCCCGGTCCGCGCGACGCGGCGATGCGCGTGGCGCGCGTCTGCTACGATCACCTCGCCGGCGAGCAGGCGGTGGCGATGCTCGACCGGCTGTTCGACAGGAAGCTTTTGCTGCGCGAGGACAACCAGATCAGGCTCTCGCCGTCCGGCCTCTCGCATTTTTCCGCGCTCGGCATCGAGACCCACGCCAAGGCGCGGCGGCCGGTGTGCCGCGCCTGCCTCGACTGGAGCGTGCGGCGCTCGCATCTTGCCGGCACGCTGGGCGCCGCCATCCTCGACAAGATCATCGCCGAGAGATGGGCGCGGCGCGAGAAGGACAGCCGCGCCGTGGTGTTCTCGCCGACGGGCAGGCAGGCGTTCGAGCGGGTGTTTCTGGCATAGGGCTGCGCCGCAAACGATACGCCCGCAACGTCAGCGCGAGGCACCCCCCTCTGCTCTGCCGGGCATCTCCCCGCAAGGGGGGAGATTAAGCTCTCGGCCGCTTTCGCTAATCTGCGGCATGCAGGATAAGCGGGTCGCTGCAACAGCCAATTTCCCCTTGCGGGGGAGATGGCCGGCAGGCCAGAGGGGGGTGCTGTCCCACCGACGTTGAAAGTTTCACCCCCGCTTCAGCACCTTCCCCAGCTTGAAGAACTCCTTCCACGGATCGGCCTTCTTCAGCTGGGCCAGCGTGGATGCATCGCCAAGCGGGAAGGCATTCGGCGCAAGCCCTTTCTCGATCTCCGGCCAGGTCACCGGCATGGATATCGTGGCGCCCTTCTTGGCGCGCGAGGAATAGGGCGCGACCGTGGTCGCGCCGCGGCCGTTGCGCAGATAGTCGACAAAGATCTTTCCGGTGCGCGCCTTCTTCGACAATGTCGAGGTGTATCGGTCGGGCGCAGCCTGCTCCAGGGCGCGGGCGAAATCATGCGCGAAGTCCTTGACCTCGTCCCACTCCGCCGAGGGTTTCAGCGGCACCAGCACATGATAGCCCTTGCCGCCGGAAGTCTTGACCAGGTTGGGCAGCGACAGCTCGTCGAGCTGCTTGCGAATGTCGAGCGCCGCATCGCGCACGCGGCTGGCGTCGATGCCTTCGTCCGGATCGAGATCGAAGATGATCTGGTCCGGCTTTTCCAGCTGGTCGATGGTCGAGCCCCAGATATGGACCTCGACCACGCCGTACTGGACGAGCGCCGCCAGCCCGTCGAAGTCCTTGATGTAGAGGATCTCCTCGCCATCGGTGGGATCTTTCATGCGGGCGATCTTGTCGCTCATGCCGGGCGAGGCGTGTTTCTGGAAGAAGCGCTGGCCGTGGATGCCGTCCGGTGCGCGCACCAGGCTCAGCGGCCGGTTGACGACGAATTCAGCCATGCGCGGCCAGACCAGCGCGTAGTGATCGAGCAGGTCCTGTTTCGAAACCTTCTCGTCGGGCCACAGCAGCTTGTCGGGATGCGAGAGTTTTATCGAGGTTTTCGCCGCTCCGGCTGAGGTCTTGGCGGGTTTTCCGCCCGGCTTTGCTTCGCTCCCGGCCTGCTTCGGCTTTTCCTGCACGACTTCCTCCGCCGGCTTGTCCTCGCGCAGCCCCTGGAAGGAGGCGTGGCGGATTATACGGTCGGATGTCCAGCTGCGAAACTCTACCTCGCCGACAAGTTCCGGCTTGACGAAGGTGAGGCCCTTGCCCTTGGGCACCGCGGTCGAGAAAGGCGAGGTCTTCGTCTCGAGGCTGTCGAGCTTCTTTTTCAGATCCGTCATCACCTTGCCGGAAAAACCGGTGCCGACACGGCCGGCATAATGCAGCTTGCCGCCTTCATTGAAGCCGACCAGCAGCGAGCGCAGGCCGCGGCCTGTCTTGTCGGAAGGCAGATAGCCGCCGATGACGAATTCCTGCCGGAGCGTGCATTTCGACTTGATCCAGCTGAGGCCGCGCCCGCTGCGATAGGGCGCGTCGGCGCGCTTCGACACCACACCTTCCAGGCCCATGCGGCAGACATGCTGCAGCATGATCTTGCCGGGCTCGTGGAAATGATCGCTGAAGCGCAGCGCCGAATCCTCGGACTGTTCGCCGAGCAGCTCGGCCAGCGCCTGCTTGCGCTCGACCAGCGGCTCGCGGCGCAGATCCTCGCCGTCGAGCCGCATCAGGTCGAAGACATAATAGATGAAGCGGTCGGCGCGGCGCGCCGACAGATCCGCCTGCAGCAACGGGAAGGACGACACGCCGCTGTCGGCGAGCACCACGATCTCGCCGTCGATGATGGCGTCGCGGCATTTCAATTTGGCCAGCGCGGTGGTGACCGGGCCCTCGAATTTCCCGGTCCAGTCGAGGCCGGCGCGGGTGAGCAGCCTGACCTCGCTGCCTTCGATCTGCGCCTGCATGCGGTAGCCGTCGAACTTCACTTCATGCAGCCAGTCGTCGCCGCCGGGCGCTTCCTTCTCCAGCGTCGCCAGCTGCGGCTCGATGAATTCGAGGCGCCTCACCTGCCCGGCCTTGGCTTTGGCAGGCTTGTTGGATTGCCAGACTCTCGGTGTCTGCCCCTTGGCGGCCTTGCCCTCGCCGACTTCCTCGATGGTCAGGCCGGATTTAACCGAACGAGGCTCCTCCACCAGAATGTCCTCGCCGGGCCGGGCGGCGGCGTCATCGGATTTGATCAGCAGCCAATTGTCGCGCTTCTCGCCGGGGCGGGGCTTCAGCCGGACCAGATGCCAGCGACCGTTGAGCTTGTGTCCTTGGAGCTCGAAGTCGATATGGCCCTTCTTCATGCCCTTGGCCGGATCGCCATCCGGCGTCCATGTGCCTTCATCCCATACCAGGACCGAGCCGCCGCCATATTGGCCCTTCGGAATGGTGCCTTCGAAGGAAGCATAATCGATCGGATGGTCCTCGACATGCACGGCCAGCCGCTTCTCATGCGGGTCGAGGCTCGGGCCGCGTGTCACCGCCCAGCTCCACAAGACGCCGTCATGCTCGAGGCGGAAATCGTAATGAAGCCGCGTCGCGGCATGTTTCTGGACGACGAAGATGCCGCCGGCCTGCTTGCCGCGCGTCACCTTGCCGGTCGGCTCGGCGGTTTTCTTGAAATCGCGTTTGGCGTGATATTGTTCAAGGCTGGCCATCGGCGTGGCTCCTATGCGGACTTGCGCTTCGGCGCGGCCTTGGCCTTCGCCCGTTTGGCCGGCGCCTTGGACGACGCTTTGCCGGCTTTGCCGTCATCCGCATTGAGGCTCTTCTTCAGCGCGTCGAACAAATTGACGACATTGGACGGTTTCGGCGATGCCTTGGCCTGTGGCGCCTTTCTGCCCGCCTTCTTGGCGCGGACCAGCTCGAGCAGCGATTCCTCGTAGTGATCCCTGAATTTGGCGGGGTCGAACTTCGCCTTCTTCTTGTCGATGATATGCTCGGCCAGTTCGACCATCTCGCCGTCCAGCTTCACGGACTGAATATCGGCGAAGATGGCGGACGCGTCGCGCACCGTATCGCCGTAACGCAGCGTCGTCAGCAGCATGCCTTTGCCAAACGGCTCGATCACCGCCGGGCGCTCGCGCTGATAAAGCACGATGCGGGCGAGGCCGGCCATTTTCTTCTCGGCCAGGGCATCGCGAATGACGGCGAAAGCCTCCTCCGACACCTTGTCGGCCGGCGAGACGTAATAGGGCGTGTCGAGGTAAACCTGGTCGATCGAAGCCTTGTCGACGAAGCCGTTGAGATCGAGCGTGTGCGAGGACTCGATCTGGACCGCTTCGATATCCTCGTCCTCGATGCGGATGAATTCGTCCTTGCCGACCTCGAAGCCCCTGACCTTCTCATCCTCTTCCAGCGGCTTGCCGCTTTTCTGGTCGACATAGACACGCCGGACCCTGTTGCCGGTCTTGCGGTTGAGGATGTGGAAGGACACCTTTTCGGCGTGGGTGACGACGTTGCTCAGTTCGATGGCGCAGGTGACCAGTGAAAGCTTGAGATAACCGCTCCAGGCGGGGCGCGGCGCCATGACGATCTCCTTGCAGCATCGGACGAACCGAAACGGCCGGAGCGCCGCTTCGGTTCCCGGACAGGAAAGCCGGCGCCAGGCGCACCGGCCTTAGATGGGCACGGCTATTCGGCCGCCTGCAAGTTCACCTTGCTTTCGGCGATCTCGGTGAGCTTGCGGTCGGTCGCCTCTTCTTCCTTGAGGTTCTTGGCCAGCACGTTGGCGCAGTCGCTGCGGCCGAGCTGCTTGGCCCAGGCGATCAGCGTGCCGTAGCGCGTTATCTCGTAATGCTCGACGGCCTGCGCGGAGGCGATCAGCGCCGCATCGAGGACTTCCTTGTCGTCGACATCGCCGCTTACCTCGTCGGCCTCTTCGAGGATGCCGTCGATAGCGGGGCAGTTGACAGTCTTGGCCTTGACACCGTGCAGCTCGAACACCTGCTCGACCCGTTCGATGTGACCCTTGGTCTGCGTGAGATGCTTTTCGAAGCCGGCTTTCAATTGCGGATCCGTCGCCTTGTCGATCATCTTCGGCAGCGATTTCTCGATCTGCTTCTCGGCATAATAGATGTCGCGCAGCGTGTGGATGAAGAGATCGTCCAGCGTCTTGATGTCTTTCGAAAAGAAGCCCATGGCAGTTGCCTTTCCATGTTTCGCATTGTCCGGAAGTTGCGCGGCGGGAAAGCCGTCAACACGGCCGAGTCAGCCCCCGGCCTCGCGGGGTCAACGTCGGCTTCCGTGACAGGTTCCTGCCCGCCGGGCCGCGCGAAAGGAAAATTTCCTGTCACTGGCCGGACGTGAAACAGAAGCGCGGCCAAGCGACATCGGAACGAAACATATGTGATCCAAAAGTCACACGAGCCGGAAACGCGACGAAAGGCACCGAAAGACCGCGAATCAGCCGCAATCCAGCCACGATGCAACGCGTTTCGGACCAGAAATTAACATCGCGTTCACCGACTATTCACGCCTCCACGCTATGCTCTCGAACAATTCGGACGGGACATCCGAAAGCGGGACAGGGACAAAGTAAAATGAACTTCTGGAACCAGATCGCCGGCTACGCCGCGGCCATTCGCGAATTCGTCGCGCCGACCTATCGGCCGGAGCGCTACTATATGCGCGGCCCGGGTCCGGCCTGCGCGCGCCGCGGCAACTCGCTGGGCGTCAGCGCGAACTGACATGACCAGCCTGCGCGCCCACCACAGCCGCATCTGCCGGCCGGCCGCCGACCAGCGTGCCACCACCTATCGCGCCGAGCGCCTGACGCTCGCCGCCAACTGGCGTGCGACAACGCCGCGACTTTGACGCCGCCGCCGGCTGGCTTAGTGTCTAAAAACACAAGCAGCCGGGGCCGCAATGACCGATCTGCCCGAAAGTCCCACCTTCCCGCGCCAGACCTATGACGCTCGCCAGCCGCTGATCGTCTTCGACGGCGTCTGCGTGTTCTGCTCGGGCTTCGTCCAGCTCATCCTCAAGCTCGACCGGAAAAATCCCTTCCGCTTCGCCACGGCGCAATCGCGGTTCGGCGAGGCGCTGTTTCGCCGGCATGGCCTGCCGACCGACGATTACGACAGCAACCTCGCCATCATCGACGGCGCGGCCTTCACGAAGCTCGACAGTTTCGTCGCCGTCATGGCCGAGCTCGGCTGGCCATGGCGCGCCGCGAAGGCGCTGCTCATCCTGCCGCGGCCGCTGCGCGACTGGCTCTACGACCGCGTCGCCAAGAACCGCTACACGCTGTTCGGCCGGAAAGACAGTTGCGAGATCCCTTCGGCCGAGTTGCGGGAGCGGCTGATCGGCTGACGGCTAAGAGCGAGGTTTACTGCAAAAAGCGGCGGCCGGGCTGATCGTGCGCTATCACGGCTGGCTCGAGCCGACGCACGGTTCGAGCACGGCGGGTTCGCCGGCCGTCTCGCCCAATTCCCGGCAGCCCGAGGCCGCGCACAGCGTCCAGCCTTCCTTGGTGGCGCCGGACGCCGCGAGCACCAGACGCGGCTGGGGCCCGATCCGCGGCGCATAGACCCACCAGCTGCCGCGCAGCACCGAGCCCTCCGGCGGCTCCATGCCCGCGCCGGAGCCCTTGACCCGCGCCTCGACGACCTGCAGTCCCGCCGGCGACACTTTCCAGTCCTCCTGCCAGCGCGTCCGTTCCACCGAATGCGTCCAGGATAGCGTGAAGGCGGCGACGGCGAGCGTCACCGTCTTGCCGGCGGCGAGGATGCACAGGCTCATGCGGTACCGGCCGTCGACCGCCGGCGGGCACGCCAGCAGTGCCAGGCGATCCACGCTAGCGCCAGCCCCCAGCCAGCCTCGTCGGTGAGCGGCAATGCGACCACCAGAAGCAGGCCGGCGCAGAAAGCGACGAGACGCTCCCACAAGGCCATGCGGCGGGCGAGGAAGCCGACGGCGGCGGCGCCCCAGAGCACGATGCCCATGCAGGCCTTGACGACGACATAGGCGACCTCGACGGGATAGCCGAACGAGGCGGCGATGGGTCCGGCGTCCTGCAGCATGAGGGCCGGCGTGTAGACGGCCATGAAAGGCACGACGAAGCCGGCAATGGCGAGCTTGGTAGCCTGGATGCCGATCTTCAATCCGCTTTCCTTCGCCATGGGCGCGGCGGCGAAGGCGGCGAGCGCCACCGGCGGGGTCAGGTCCGCCATGATGCCGAAATAGAAGACGAACATGTGGCTGACCACCAGCGGCACGCCCAGCGACAGCAGCGCCGGGCCGGCAAGTGAGGAGGTGATGATGTAATTCGGGATGGTCGGAATACCCATGCCGAGAACCAGGCAGGTGAGCATGGTCAACACCAGCGACAGGAACAAATTGTTCTCGCCGATGGAGATGATCCAGCCGATGAAGGTGGAGGCGATGCCGGTAAGCGTCAGCGTGCCGATGACGATGCCGACGATGGCGCAGGCGATGCCGACCGGCAGGGCGTTCTTGGCTCCCTCGGCAAGCGAGTCGACGCAAATGCGCAGCGTCTCGCGCCCGCCCCTGAAGGCGAGGCAGGCAATGACGAGCGCCGCGATGACGAGGCTCAGCACATTGACGCCGAAGCGCATGAAGGACGCCGCGGCAAGCCCGAGCGCCAGCCAGAAGACGAAGCGAAAGGCAACCGGTCCGATCAACGCCGCCAGCGGCGTGCCGAGGATGAGCACGACGGTCAGCGCGAGGCCCATCGTGCCGGCGAAGATCGGCGTGTAACCGGCAAAGAGCAGATAGACCAGCACGGCGAGCGGCAGCACCAGCGGCCAGTGCTTCCTGACCGCTTCCCACGGATTGGGCAGCTCGGCCTTGGCCATGCCGTGCAGGCCGGCCTTGCCGGCTTCCAGATGCACCTGCCAGAAGCAGGCGCCGAAATAGAGGAGCGCGGGGATGATCGCCGCCTTGACCACCTCGGCGTAAGGGATGTTCAGCGTCTCGGCCATGATGAAGGCGACTGCTCCCATCACCGGCGGCATGATCTGGCCGCCCATCGAGGAGGTCGCCTCGACCGCGCCGGCGAAGGCGGAGCGGAAACCGAAGCGCTTCATCAGCGGGATGGTGAACTGGCCGCTGGCGACGACATTGGCGACGCCCGAACCGGAGATGGTGCCCATCAGCGCCGAGGACAGCACGCAGACCTGGGCCGGGCCGCCTCGCCACGAACCGACGAGGCCGAGCGCGAAATCGTTGAACAGCGCGATCATGCCGGCCCGTTCAAGGAAGGCGGCAAAGACGACGAAGATGAAGATGTAGGCGGCCGAGACGTAAACCGGCGTGCCGTATATGCCTTCGGTGCCATAGGCGAAGGTGTCGACAAGCTGCGCGAAATCATAGCCGCGATGGATGAAGGGCGGCGGCAGGTGATTGCCGACGAAGCAATAGGCGAGGAAGATGAAGGCGATGACCGCCAGCGGAAGGCCCATCAGCCGCCGCGCCGCCTCGAAGACCAGCGCCACCAGCAGCGTGCCGACGATCAGGTCCGGCGTGGTGAGGAAGCCGGAGCGGCGGATGAGGTCGGCATAGAAGACCCAGTTGTAGAGGCCTGTGCCGAAGCCGAGCAGGCCAAGCACCCAGAAGCCCGCCTTCGCCGCGGCGCTCCTGGCGCGCAGATTGGCGATCAGGCCGAAACCGAGCAGCAGCAGGAAGCCGACATGCATGGCGCGCACCACCTGGCTGGGCAGGCTGCCATAGGCGGCGATGTAGATCTGGAAAACGGAGAAGGCGACCGCGATGAGGAAGGCCGCCTTGCCGCCGAGGCCTTCGCCAAAACCGGGCGGCAGACCTTCGATTTGTTCCTCGGCGACGGGAAGATGCAACGTGGCCGATTTGCCGTCGGTTGTTGTTCCGGACGTTGCTTCGGTCATCCGACGGGCTCCAGGATGGACATCTCAGTTAGCCGCGTCACTCTTTTTACTTCAGCAGCCCTTTTTCCCTGTAGTATTTCTCCGCGCCAGGATGCAGCGCCACAGGCATGCCGTCCAGCGCCTTGGCCGGATCGATCGCCTTGGCTGCGGAATGGGCGGCGACCAGCTGGTCGAGATGCTCGAACAGCAGCTTGGTCATCTGATAGGCGGTCTCGTCGGAGACGTCGGCGCGGGTAATGAGGAAATTGCCGACCGCGGCCGTCGCGACATCTTCCGCCTGGCCTTCATAGGTGCCTTTCGGGATGACCACGGAGAGATAGGGCGCGCCGATCTTGGCGACGTCCTCGGGCGGCACGGCGACGACGTTGATGGGAACCGAGGTCGCGAGATCGCGGATGGAGGCGACGCCGAGGCCGGCCGACTGCAAGGTGGCGTCGAGCTGGCGGTTCTTGATCAGCTCGACCGACTCGGCGAAAGGCAGATATTCGACCCGCCCGAGATCCTCGTATTTGAGACCGGCGGCGGCGAAGATGGCGCGCGCGTTGAGCTCGGTGCCGGAGGCAGGCGCGCCGACCGACAGGCTCTTGCCCTTGAGGTCGGCGAGCGTCTTGATGCCGGAGTCCTGGCTGGCGACGATCTGGATATAATTGGGATAGATGGCGGCGATGCCGCGCAACTTGTCGAGCTTGCCCGGGAAGCCGGCCTCCGTGTTGCCTTCGGCGGCCATCTTGACCGAATCGCCGAGCGCAAAGGCGATCTCGCCCTTGCCCTGCTGCAGCAGGTTGAGGTTTTCGACCGAAGCCTTGGTCGCCTGAACCTGCGTGCGGGCGCCCTCGATCCCCTTGCCGTAAATCTCCGACAGGGCGACGCCGAGCGGATAGTAGACGCCGGACGTGCCGCCGGTGAGCACATTTATGAATTCCTGCGCCCCGGCCGATACGGCGCCAAGGCCGAGCGATAAGGCCAGCGTGCCGGCGGCAATAGACTTGGTCCAGAAATTGAACATAGGGTTTCCTCCTCCTGAAAGGGTCGCGCCACACCGCCTCCCCGGTGCGAAGTTGGGAGTTTAGACGGGAGGAGCCAAATGCCAACCCGCAATTGCATCTATTAGACGAACGGTTGAGCGGCTGCGAAAGCGCCGGCTTGCGCTCGATTGCATTGGGGACGAAAATTTTTCCGGCGCCTGTCGAAATCGGCCAAGGCCGCACGACATAGGCCGGCACGCGATGATGCGGCCTTCAAGAAACGGGAGAAGACCATGCGATACATGCTTTTGATCTACAATGACGAAGCCGCGATGGCGAACGCTCCGAAGGAGCAGACCCAGCAGGTGCTCGCGGCCTATGGCGCCTATACCGAGGCGCTGAAGAAATCCGGCGCGTACATCGCCGGCGAGCGGCTGCGCCCGACCCAGGCGGCCACCGCGGTGCGGATGGCGAACGGCAAGACCAACGTGCTCGACGGCCCCTATGCCGACACCAAGGAGCAATTAGCCGGTTTCTACATGATCGAGGCGGCCGACATCGACACGGCCATCGAATGGGCCGCGCGCTGCCCGGCGTCCAGCACCGGCACGGTCGAGCTGCGGCCGATCTGGGAAATGGCCGAGTACGTCGCCGCCGCGGAGTGACCCCGCGATGGATGATCGTTCGGAGATCGCGCGGGCGGCGGCCGAGGCGGCCGCCCGGCGCAGCTACGGCAAGCTGGTCGCCTGGCTCGCGGCGCGCACGCGCGACGTCGCCGGCGCCGAGGACGCGCTGGCCGATGCCTTCGCCGCCGCGCTCGAACGCTGGCCGCGAACCGGCGTGCCGGCGCAGCCCGAAGCCTGGCTGCTTGCCGTGGCGCGGCGGCGCGACGTGGACGCCGTGCGGCGGCGGCTGACCGGCGAGGCGGCGCGCGACCACCTGAAGCTGATCGCCGAGGAGATGGAGGCGCGCGTGCGGGGCGAAGACCTGCCCGACGACCGGTTGCGGCTGATGTTTGCCTGCGCCCATCCTGCGATCGAAGCCAGCGTGCGCGCGCCGCTGATCCTGCAGACGATCCTCGGCTTCGACGCCGCGACGATCGCCTCGGCCTTTCTGGTTTCGCCGGCGACGATAAGCCAGCGGCTGGTGCGGGCCAAGGCGCGCATCCGCGAGACCGGGATTCCGTTTCGCGTGCCGGAGCAGGCGGAACTGAGCGAGCGGCTGGGCGCGGTGCTCGAAGCGATCTATGCCACCTTCGCCGAAGGCTGGTCGGATCCGACCGGCACGGATAGCCGGCGGCGCAATCTCGCCGCCGAAGGCATCTGGCTTGGACGGCTGGTCGCCTCGCTGATGCCGGACGAGCCAGAGGCGCTGGGACTGCTGGCGCTGATGCTGTTCGCCGAAGCGCGCCGCTCGGCGAGGCGCGGCCCGGAGGGGGATTTCGTGCCTTTAGCCGAGCAGGATATCGCGCTCTGGGACGACCGCCTGATCGATGAGGCGGAGGCCTTGCTGGTGCGCGCCGCGCAAAGGGGCATCATCGGCCGCTATCAGCTGGAGGCCGCCGTGCAGTCCGCCCATACGGCGCGCCGGCGCGGCAGCGGCACCGACTGGGCGGCGATCCGCCAGCTCTATGATGCGCTTCTGGCCGTGGCCGGCTCGCCGGTGGTGGCGATCAACCGCGCGGTGGCGATCGCCGAAACCGAGGGCGTCACGGCCGGACTGGCGGCGCTTTACGTGCTGGGCGACGACAAGCGGCTGCAGGACTACCAGCCCTATTGGGCGGCCCGCGCCGGGCTGCTCGCAAGGCTCGGCAATATCAAACAGGCGGCAGAATCCTACGACAGGGCGATCGGCCTCGAGCGCGATCCGGCGCTGCGGCGTTTCCTGCAGGGCGAGAAGGCGAAGCTCGTCAGGAACTAGCTTTCGGGCCACATCTCGTGCGATGCGTTCAGCTTGCGCATCAGCTCATTCTCGCGCAGCCTCGCCCAGAGACGTTCGATGTTCGGCCAGGCGCCGCGCACCTTCTGGACCTCGGGATGCCAGGCCACCAGCATGACGAGGTAGATGTCCGCCAGCGACAGCGTCTCGCCGGCCAGCCAGTCACGGCCGGCCAAAGCCTGGTCGAGAATGGCAAAGCCGCGATCCATCTCGGCGACCGCCGCCTGCTTAACCGGCTGCAGGCCGTCGCCATCGGCGGTGTAGCGATGGGCGTAATATAGCCGCAGGACCGCCGGGTAGAGCACCGACGACATGAAAGCCAGCCAGCGCAGGAAATCGGCGCGGTCGGGCGAGCCCGCTTGCGGCGCGAGATGGGCTTCAGGGTGGCGTTCAGCAAGCAGGATGCAGATTGCCGCCGATTCGGTCAGCGAATGACCGTCCGGCAGCGTCAGCACGGGCACCTGGTTCAAAGGGCTGATGGCGAGGAAGGCCGGATCCGGCGGATCCTTCTTGGGCACGTCGATCTGCTCGAAGGGCACGCCGGCCATGGCAAGCGCGGCCTCGGCGACGAAGCCGCCGCTGTTTGGGCGCGTATAGAGCTTGTACATGAAAATCCTCCCGCCGGCCGATTAGGGCCGGCGGCGATATGAGCCGGAAGCGGCGCCTGGCTCAAGCCGCCGACGAATGCCACCGGCGCCTTTTCAGCGGTCCAGTCCGTTCAGGCTCCCAGCCCATCGAACAGGATGGTCGAAAGATAGCGCTCGGCGAAGGAGGGGATGACGACGACAAGGATCTTGCCCTTGTTCTCCGGCCGCGAGCCGACGACGATAGCGGCCTGGAGTGCCGCGCCCGACGAGATGCCGACCGGCACGCCTTCGAGGCGGGCAACAAGGCGTGCATTGGCGACCGAATCCTCGTTCGAGACCCTGACGACCTCGTCATAGATCGAGGTGTCGAGGATTTTGGGCGCAAAGCCGGCGCCGATGCCCTGGATCTTATGCGGGCCGGGCTGGCCGCCCGACAGAACCGGCGAGGCTTCCGGCTCGACCGCCACGACGTGCAGCGAGGGCTTGCGCTTCTTCAGCACCTGGCCGACGCCGGTGATGGTGCCGCCGGTGCCGATGCCGGCAACGAAGATGTCGACCTCGCCATTGGTGTCGTTCCAGATTTCCTCGGCCGTGGTGCGGCGGTGGATTTCGGGATTGGCCGGATTCTCGAACTGCTGCGGGATGATGGCGTTGGGCAGCGTGGCGGCGAGCTCGTCGGCCTTGGCGATGGCGCCCTTCATGCCTTTCGGGCCTTCGGTCAGCACCAGCTCGGCGCCGAGCAGCGCGAGCATCTTGCGGCGCTCGACCGACATCGTCTCCGGCATGGTGAGGATCAGCTTGTAGCCCTTGGCGGCTGCGGCGAAGGCAAGCGCGATGCCGGTGTTGCCGGAGGTCGGCTCGATCAGCGTCGTCTTGCCGGGCGAAATCTTGCCGGCTTCCTCCAGCGCCTCGATCATGGCGACACCGATGCGGTCCTTGACCGAGGCGATCGGGTTGAAGAATTCGAGCTTGGCCAGAAGGTCGGCGACGATGCCTTTCTCCTTCGCAAATTTGTCCAGCCTGACCAGCGGCGTGTCGCCAATCGTCTCCGTGATCGAGTTGAAGACGCGGCCGCGGCCGGGCACGCGCGCGGAGGTGACGGGCTTATTCATTGGTTTCGCTCCCAAGGCAATGGCACAGGCAGACAGAATAGGGCTTTCAGCCGCGCAAGATAGGCTGAGGCTGGAAAATATCCGAGTGGGGCGGTTGCTCAAAAGCGCCCACGGCCGGAAATGCATTTTCCGCCACGACGGGTTTCAGGAATAGTTTGGCCGAATCCGGGATCGGTTGAGATTGGAACCTATTGACGCGCCGCTATGGCGGCAGCCGCCCCCATCATGAAGCCGGCGGCGGTGCGGTTCAGCACCTTCAGCGCGCGCGGCGATTTCAGGAACCAGCGCGCCTTGGCGGCCAGCGCCAGATAAGGCACCAGTACCACGAACAGAACCACCACGGTGAGCGTCGCGAGGATGGCGTAGTCGGCGAGCGTGATCGTCTTCAGGTCGACGACGGTCGGCGTGATGGCGAGATAGAAGATCATCGTCTTGGGATTGCCGAGCGTCACCGTCAGCCCGGCGATGAAGCTCGACACCAGCCCGCCCTTGGCCTTCCGCGCCTCGAGGTTTTCGGGCGTGATGCCGCTGGTCCAGAAGCGCCAGGCAAGGAGGCGAGATAGGCAACGCCCGCCCATTTGATGGCGAGGAAGACCATGGCGAAGGTGTGGGCGACGAAGGCGAGCCCGAGCACCACGGCGGTGAGGTAGGTGAGGTCGCCGAGCATCAGGCCGAACGACATGGCGAGCGAGGAACGGAAGCCGGAGCCGAGCGCGCGGGCGACAAGCGCCGTGACGCCTGGGCCCGGGATGGCCGCGGCGATGCCGAGCGCGGCGCTGTAAGCGAGGAATCCGGTGAGTGTCATCGTTCTGGCCTGGGATCGGACGCGTCTATTGCACGAAACGGAACGGGAATGAATTCGCTTAGGTCCGGATTCGTTTGCGCCAGCCCCCTCATCGGGCCGCTGCGCGGCCACCTTCTCCCCGGGGGGAGAAGAGGTTGGCGCCGGCGCTTGCCTGCTCCTCTCCCCTTGGGGAGAGGTCGGATTGGCCCGAATTGCTGTTCGCAATTCGGATGGCAATCCGGGTGAGGGGGGAGCCGCTACAACTCGACCGGGAGCTAGCCACCATAAGTCTACCCGCCGTAAGTTACACGCCAAATCGTGCCGTTGCCGTCCTCGGTGAGGATCAGCGCGCCGTCCCTGGCCACGGCGACGCCGACCGGCCGGCCCCAGACCGCGTCGTCGGATATGACGAAGCCGGTGGCGAAGTCCTCGTATTCGCCGGTCGGCTTGCCGTCCTTGAATCTCAGCCGCACCACCTTGTAGCCAGTGCGGACATTGCGGTTCCACGAGCCGTGCAGCGTGACGAAGGCGTCGCCCTTGTAATCAGCCGGAAAATTCTCGCCGTCGTAGAAGGCGATGTTGAGCGGCGCCGAATGCGCCTGCATCAGCACATCCGGAACCGTGACCTTGCCGGCGAGGTCGGGGCGCGCGCCCTTGTGGCGCGGGTCCTCATTGTCGCCGATGTAATACCAGGGCCAGCCATAGAAGGCGCCTTCCTTCACCGCGGTCGCGTATTCGAACGGGGTGTTGTCGCCAAGCTCGTCGCGCTCGTTGACAACGCACCAGAGTGCGCCCGTCGCCGGCTGCACGGTCATGCCGGAGCAATTGCGCAGGCCGGTGGCGACCGTCCTGCGGTCGTTGCCGTCGGGGTCGAAGGCGAGCACGTCGGCGCGGCCCTGTTCCGAGCCCCAGGCTTCGCCGAGCGGCTGCGATTTCGCCCATTCCTCGACACCGCCCTTCGGCTTCGCCCCCATATCCTCGGCGATGTTGGAGCCGGAGCCGACCGACAGATAGAGCGTCTTGCCGTCGGGCGAGAAGGCGATGTCGCGCGTCCAATGGTGGCTGGCGGGGACCTTGGCCACGATGGTTTCCGGCTTGCCCGACGCTTCCAGGTCGCCACCGCGATAGGGGAAGCGGACGACGCTGTTGCTGTTGGCGACATAGACCCATTGCGGCTTGTCGCCCGGCGGATAGAAGGCAATGCCGTAGGGCCGCGTCAGGCCCTTGGCGAAGATCGACTTCTGCGCGGGCTTGGCGCTGCCTTGCGCGAGGCGATAGACGCGGACCTGGTTCGCCCGGCTGTCGGCGACGAAGAGATCGCCATTCGGCGCCACGCGCACGACGCGCGGGCTGTCGATGCCGGACGCGACGAGCTCGGCGGAAAAACCGGGCGGAAGTTTCGGCTTCGCATCCTCGGGGCGATCGGTGACGCCGCCGCCATTGGAGGCGGACTCCGTCATATCGGGCTTCGGCAAATCCTCGGGTTTCAGCAGCCGGCGCACGCCCGGGCGGTCGGCCTTCCAGTCGCCGAAGGCCTTTTCGCCGCTGAGCAAGGGCCGATCGGCCTGCTGCGCAAAGGCAGCCGTGGCAAAAACCAGCGCGAGGCCCACAAGGCCGGCGATCCGCATCATGCTGTCCTCCGTCGTCTGCCAACATGTCCTGTCTGCGGGCGCCTCACTCGAAGGCGCCCGGAGACAGAACATATTGGGCTAACGATCGAAAAGAGAAGCTCGCGCACGTGATTTGACGGAACGCCGGGCTCAGACCTCTTCGGCATCCAGATCGTCGTCGAGGCGCTTTTCCAATTCGACGAGGTCGGCCGGCAAGGGCAGGCCCATGGCGCGCATTTCCCGCAACTTCTCGCGCAGCTGCTCCTGGATCTCATGCTCGTCCTCGGGCTGGTTGACCATCTCCTCGAGCAGCAGGCTGATCTGGGCTTTCAACGATTCCAGCGCCATGTTTTTCTCCTCTGCGGCGATCTTAGGTGTGTCGAGATTCAGGTCAGGCCGAGTCGAGAACGGTGGATTCCGAGAACCGGAGCGGAGCGCACTTAAAGTACGTGAGCACCGGCCTACGCCGACCGTAGCCTTAATCTAGCTGCCGCGCCACTCACAAGCGCTTCGGCCGGCGAAGGCAGGAAGCACAGGAAGCCGCCGTTCGCAGGCCGCCATCACCTGAAAATCGATACACCTAACGAAGCATGCGGGAAATCAGCTGTGCGGTATAGTCGACCATCGGCACGATGCGGGCGTAATTCAGGCGCGTCGGGCCGATGACGCCAAGCGCGCCGACGACACGGGCGTCCTTGTCGCGATAGGGAGCGACGACCAGCGACGAGCCGGACAGCGAAAACAGCTTGTTCTCCGAGCCGATGAAGATGCGCACGCCCGGCCCTTCCTCGGCAAGGTCGAGCAGCTGCAGCAAGCCGTCCTGCGTTTCCAAATCCTCGAACAGATGACGCAGCAATTCGAGATCGGCCTGGGCGGTGACGTTTTCCAGAAGATTGGCGCGGCCGCGCACGATGAGACGCGCCGGCAGGCCGCTTTCAGCGCCGGCCCAGACCGCGAGGCCCTTCTCGACCAGATCCTGCGACAGCGTGTCGAGGGCCGCCCTGGTCTCCTCCTTGATGCGGGCGATCTCAACGCGCGCCTCAGCCAGGGTGCGGCCACGAATATGGGCGTTGAGGAAATTGGACGCCTCATGCAGCTGCGACACGGTGATGCCGGCCGGCAGCTCGACGACGCGGTTCTCGACGTCACCGTTCTGCGACACCAGCACGGCAAGCGCCTTGGTGGGCTCGAGCTGGATGAATTCGATGTGCTTCAGCGCCACCTCGTTCTTGGAGGCAAGCACGAGGCCGGCGCCGCGCGACATGCCGGACAGCATCTGGCTGGCCTCGGTCAGCATATGCTCCAGCGTCGCGCCCGAGCCGGAGGCGCGCACCTGCGCTTCGATGGTGCGGCGCTCGTCGTCGGAAAGGTCGCCGAGCTCCATGAAGGCGTCGACGAAGAAGCGCAAGCCTGTCTGGGTCGGCAGCCGCCCGGCGGACACATGCGGCGCGTAGATCAGCCCCAGATGCTCGAGATCGCTCATCACGTTGCGGATGGTGGCGGGCGACAGCGAGGAGGGCAGGATGCGCGACAGGCTGCGCGAGCCGACCGGCTCGCCGTCGCGCAGGTAGGAATCGACGATCCGCCGGAAAATATCGCGCGAGCGCATGTCGAGTGATTGAAGTACGGGCGACTGAAGCCCGGGCGACTGCGACGTCGGATCGACTGGTTTGTTCATTCCGGCGAGAAACCTCCTGCCGAAAGATATAGACTTAAGCCACAGCGGCGCAACCCGGTGCCGCATTCGCGGTCACGTGCCGCGTTCGCGGTTGTGGGTGCCGCGTTTGCGGTTACCCGGCCCGTTTTCCTTTGCGACCTCGTTTTCCTTTGCGCCATGCTGCGCATGCGTCTACAAGCCGCCGACGAATCCGGGAAAGAACAGAAAGAGCCTCGATGCGCCCCTCCAAACGCCAAGCCGACGAAATGCGCGCCATCTCCTTCGAGCGCGGCGTTTCCAAGCATGCCGAAGGCTCGTGCCTGGTGAAGTTCGGCGACACGCATGTCTTGTGCACGGCGAGCCTGGAGGAAAAGGTGCCGGCCTGGATGCGCAATTCCGGCAAGGGCTGGGTGACGGCCGAATACGGCATGCTGCCGCGCTCGACCGGCGAGCGCATGCGGCGCGAGGCCTCGGCCGGCAAGCAGGGCGGCCGCACGCTGGAGATCCAGCGGCTGATCGGCCGTTCGCTGCGCGCCGTGGTCGACCTGCAGGCGCTGGGCGAACAGCAGATCACCGTCGACTGCGACGTGATCCAGGCCGATGGCGGCACCCGCACGGCCTCGATCACCGGCGGCTGGGTGGCGCTCTATGATTGCCTGCGCTGGATGGAAGCGCGCCAGATGGTGAGCGTCGCCAAGGTGCTGAAGGACCATGTGGCGGCGATCTCCTGCGGCATCCATGACGGCCAGCCGGTCATCGACCTCGATTACCTCGAGGATTCCTCGGCGGGCACCGATGCCAATTTCGTCATGACCGGCAAGGGCGGCATCGTCGAGATCCAGGGCACGGCGGAGGGCGAGCCGTTTTCCGAGGAGCAGTTCGCGGCGCTGATGGGGTTGGCGAAGAAGGGTATTTCGCGGCTGGTGAGCCTGCAGCAGATGGCGGTGGCCTGACGTTGAATGCGATGAGGTCGGCGATCCTTCACACCCCCCTCTGGCCTGCCGGCCATCTCCCCCGCAAGGGGGGAGATCGGATGTCACCTTGGGTTTCGCCAACTATCAACGTTGAGATGCCGCCGGCGGAGCTGCCAATCTCCCCCCTTGCGGGGGAGATGGCCGGCAGGGCAGAGAGGGGGGCCTCGTGATACCCTCCGCAATCCTCGAATCCGCCCTCTACGTCACAGACCTACACGCCGCCGAAGCCTTCTACCGCGACATCATCGGTCTCGAAGCCTTGGGCAAGGTCGAGGGCCGGCACGTCTTCTTCCGTTGCGGCGACGGCGTATTGCTTCTCTTCAACGCCGAGGCGACGAAGATCCCGCCGGCGCCGGACGCTCGGCTCAAGGTGCCGCCGCACGGCACGGCCGGCGAAGGGCACCTCTGCTTTGCGGCAACCGCCGATGAAATCGCCGCATGGCGCAAGCATCTCACCGCCAACAATATCGCCATCGAAAGCGATTTCGAATGGCCGCAGGGCGGGCACTCGATCTATATCCGCGACCCGTCCGGCAATTCGATCGAGTTCGCCGAACCACGGATCTGGGGTTTTTGATGCATTCGCTTAACGGAAAAAAGATCGTCGTCGCCAGCCACAACGAAGGCAAGCTGCGCGAATTCGCCGACCTGATGGCGCCGTTCGGCTTCGAGGCGAAATCGGCCAAGGAATACGGCCTGCCCGAACCCGACGAGACCGGCACCACCTTCGAGGAGAACGCCTATATCAAGGCATATGCCGCCGCCAAGGCCACCGGCCTGCCGGCGCTTTCCGATGATTCCGGGCTCTGCGTCGACGCGCTCGACGGCGCGCCCGGTGTTTATACCGCCAACTGGGCCGAGAAGCCCGATGGCAGCAGGGATTTCGGCATGGCCATGCAGAAGACCGAAACCGCCCTGCAGGAAGTCGGCGCGACCGAGCCTTCGCACCGCACCGGCCGCTTCGTCGCCGTCATCTGCCTGGCATTTCCCGACGGCGAGGCCGAATATTATCGCGGCGAAGCGGAAGGCACGCTGGTCTGGCCGCCGCGCGGCACGCTCGGCTTCGGCTACGATCCGGTGTTCCTGCCCAACGGTTTCGACAAGACCTTTGGCGAGATGAGCGCGGAAGAAAAGCATGGCTGGAAGCCCGGCCAGGCGACGGCGCTGTCGCACCGCGCCCGCGCTTTCCAGAAATTCGCGCAAGCGCGACTGGATTTGGGGCGTCTGGATTTGGCCAGGCTAGGATCGGCATGAGCGCGGTCACCATCCCGCTCGACCGCAGCCCCGGCTTCGGCGTCTATATCCACTGGCCGTTCTGCGCGGCCAAGTGCCCTTACTGCGACTTCAACAGCCATGTCCGCCACCAGCCGGTCGACCAGGAGCGTTTTGCCCGCGCCTTCGAGACGGAGCTCAGGACCATGCGCGACCGCACCGGGCCGCGCGAGGTGACCAGCATCTTCATCGGCGGCGGCACGCCGTCGCTAATGAAGCCGCAAACGGTGGCCGCCGTCATGGAGGCCGTGGCGAGGAACTGGACGGTGCCTGCCGGCATCGAGGTGACGCTGGAGGCCAACCCGTCCTCGGTCGAGGCCGAACGTTTCCGCGGCTATCGCGCCGCCGGCGTCAACCGCGTCTCGCTCGGCGTGCAGGCCCTGAACGACAAGGATCTGCGCTTCCTCGGCCGGCTGCACAATGTCGAGGAGGCGCTGCAGGCCATCGGCCTCGCGCGCGAAATTTTTCCGCGGCTGTCCTTTGACCTGATCTATGCGCGGCCCGGCCAGACGCCGGAAGCATGGGGGGCGGAGCTGGAGCAGGCGATCGGCTATGCCGTCGACCACCTGTCGCTCTATCAGCTGACCATCGAGGAGGGCACGCCCTTCCACGCGCTTTACGCTGCGCGCAAATTCACGCTGCCCGACAACGACGATGCCGCCGACCTCTACGCGCTGACGCAAGAGGTCACGGCGGCGCAAGGCCTGCCCGCGTATGAGATTTCCAACCACGCCCGGCCGGGCGCCGAGAGCCGGCACAACCTCACCTATTGGCGCTATGGCGAATATGTCGGCGTCGGGCCGGGCGCGCATGGCCGCTTCGTCGAGAACGGACGCCGCACGGTGACGATCGCGGAAAGAATGCCGGAGACCTGGGCCAATCTGGTCGAGGCCAAGGGCCACGGCATAACCGGCGGCGAGATCCTGACGCGTTCCGAAGAGGCGGACGAGTTCCTGCTGATGGGCCTAAGGCTCGCCGAAGGCATCGACCTGCAGCGCTACGAGGCGCTCTCGGGTCGCGGCCTTTCAAGCGCGCGGCTCTCGGTGCTTCAGGAGGAAGGGCTGGTGGCGCCGGTCGGCAATGCCAGGCTGCGCGCCACTACGGCAGGGATGATCGTGCTCGATGCGGTGGTGGCGGATTTGGCCAGGTAGAGCAGCACCTTCGTCATTCTCGGGCTTGACCCGAGAATCCATGCCGTGACCTCGCGCGAAGGGCGCGGCGGTGCAGAATTCTGCACGTGGGTGGCGCTTCGACGTAACGTTCCAGGATCTGCGCGCCTCGCTTCGCTCCTTGCTCCGCCCTGGAATGAGGAGGCGCGAGGTCGCGAAGGTTGCCAGTTACTTCAAGCGTCGTGCTTCTGGCGGTGCTTGCCGCGGTGCTTCTCGCCATGCGCCTCGCCGTGACGGATAGGCTTCTGGTCGGCCTTGTTGCGGCGCGCCCCGGACTCGGCGGCGATAGGGTGTGGAGGGATGCCCTCGCGGGCGGTCTTGCTTTCAAGTCGGCCGATAAAAATATCGAAGCGATTGGGCATCGTTCGGTCCTGCCTCCTCCCGGGGAATCAGGGGTTAAATTCGCCGATGTGGGTTTCGTTCCGCACTGTGGCAAAGGCAAGGCGATTTCCTTACCTCGACCTCACGTTTTGCAACGGGGCGTCAGCCATGCGAAACAGACTTGGTTCTTCGCAATTCCGGACGGAAAACCGCGACGCACTTTTCCTGGAATTGCTCGGAATGAGGGGCATTCGGTGACCGGCGACAAACGCAGCTATCTGATCGGACAGAGCGAGATCGCGGCGCGGCCGCTTCAGCCGGCTCTCTATCTGGTGGCGACACCGATCGGCAACTTGGCCGACATCACGCTGCGCGCGCTGGAGACGCTGGCGGCTGCCGATATCGTCGCCTGCGAGGACACGCGCGTCTCGCGCGTGCTGCTCGAACGCTACGGCATCCGCCGCCGCACCACCGCCTATCATGAGCACAATGCGAGTGAGGCCGGGCCGAAGCTGATCGAGGCGATGGCTGCCGAGCAGAGCGTGGCGCTGATCTCGGACGCCGGCACGCCTTTGGTCTCCGATCCCGGCTACCGGCTGGTCGGCGAGGCGCTGGATCATGGCATCCGCGTCGTGCCTATCCCCGGACCTTCGGCTCCGCTTGCAGCGCTGACCGCGTCGGGCCTGCCGTCCGATGCTTTCCTGTTCGCAGGGTTCCTGCCCGTGAAGACCGGACAGAGGCTGACCAAGCTCGAAACGTTCAAGGCGGTGCCGGCGACACTGATCTTCTTCGAATCCCCGCGCCGTCTGGCGGAGACGCTTGGCGCGATGGTCGAGGCGCTGGGCGGCGCCCGGAAGGCCGCGATCGGCCGCGAGCTGACCAAGGCCTTCGAGGAAATGCGCACCGGAACCCTGGCCGAACTGGCCGGCCACTATGCCGCCGCAGACACGCCGAAAGGCGAGATCGTCATCTGTATCGGTCCGCCGGAAGCGGCGGAGGACCAGCCGGCCGACATCGACCGGCTCCTGCTCTCGCTTGCTGCCGAAATGCCGGCATCGAAAGCTGCTGCGGAAGCTGCAAAAATGACGGGCGGTCAGAAACAGACGCTTTACCGCCGGCTGATCGAGCTCAAGGACAGGCCATGATCCCGAAAAGTGGAGGCCGGTTTTCGGACAAGATCATGGTCAAACAGAAAGGAGCCGGCGATGGCTGAACGCACGATCGGCCATCGCCGAAAGGCCTATCGGCGCGGTCATCGCGGCGAGTGGCTGGCGGCGCTGGCGCTGATGTTGAAAGGCTACCGCATCCTTGCCCGCCGCCACCGCACCAGGCTCGGCGAGATCGACCTCATCGCCCGGCGCGGCGACCTCGTGCTGTTCGTCGAGGTCAAGGCGCGGCGGACGCTGATCGAGGCGATGGAAGCGATCGGCCGCGAATCGGAGCGCCGCATCGAGGGCGCCGCGGATTTGTGGCTGTCGCGCCAACCGGATTACGGCCGGCTATCGATGCGTTTCGACATGGTGGCGGTGCTGCCCTGGCGCTGGCCGGTGCATGTCGAGAATGCGTTTTATGGGAGGAATTGAGGACTGCTCAACGGAGATAGGCTGGCGGGACAGCAGCCCCCTCTGTCCTGCCGGAAATCTCCCCCGCAAGGGGGGAGATTGGCAGGTTGGGCGCCGCGCCCTTCTTCGGTTCCCACAATTGGCGAAAGCCGCGGTGACGTCTGATCTCCCCCCTTGCGGGGGAGATGGCCGGCAGGCCAGAGGGGGGTTGGCGGGAACTCGACGATTGGTACGGGCGAAGCCCGCCTCACCCCCAAATGAATAGCGCCACCAGCCCCGCGATCCCGACCACCAGCCGCCACCAGCCGAACAGCGCGTAACCGTTGCGCGAGACGTAGTCGAGCAGGAAGCGCACCACGATGAGCGCGCTGACGAAGGCGGCGATGAAGCCGACGGCGATGATCGGCAAATCGGCCGAGGTCAGCACGTTGCGGTTCTTGAAAAGATCGAAGGCGAAGGCGCCGACCATGGTCGGCATGGCGAGGAAGAAGGAGAACTCGGCCGCGGCGCGCTTGTCGACGCCCATCAGCAGCGCGCCGACGATGGTCGAGCCGGAGCGCGAGGTGCCGGGGATCAGCGACAGGCATTGGAACAGGCCGATCTTGAGGTAAACGCTCAATGGGAAGCGCTCGACATCGTGGAAGCGCGGCTTGAAGGTGATGCGGTCGACGATAAGCAGCACCACGCCGCCAATGATCAGCATGATGCAGATCAGCCGGGGCGATTCGAACAGGATTGTCTTGATGACATCATGCGCCAGCGCGCCGATCACCGCAGCCGGCAGGAAGGCAATCAGGATGCCGATGACGAAATGCCGGGTCTGCGGGTCGCTGGGCAGCTTGACCAGCATCTGCCAGAGCTTGCTGAAATAGACGCTGAGGATCGCCAGGATCGCGCCAAGCTGAATCAGGATCTCGAAGGCCTTGCCGGTGGAATGGAAACCAAGGAAATGGCCGGCAAGCAGGATGTGGCCGGTCGAGGACACCGGGATGAACTCGGTCAGGCCCTCCAGCAGCCCAAGCAGCAGCGCTTCGACGATGGTCTGGCTTTCCATGGCAACCTCTGCTTTTGAATGACGGCTAAGGGAAGGGCTTGCTTGTCATGGGGCGGAAGTCCCCCTATAGGTCGCAGCACCATGACAGTCCCTGGAATCGGGCGGCCATGACTTACCGGCGCGGCCGGCCAATTGCCAGTGCGCCCTATCATCGCGGAACCATGCTGACGCTTTTCCATCATTCCATGTTCGCCACCTGCCGGTTCGTGCGCCTCGCTTTCGGCGAGTATGGCGAGGAGCTGGCGCTGATCGAGGAAAAGCCTTGGACCCGGCGCAAGGAGTTTCTGGCGCTGAACCCTGCCGGCACGCTGCCGATCCTGCTCGCCGAAGGCGACGTGCCGATCGTCGGGGCCATGGTGATCGCCGAATATCTGGATGAGACGCGCGGCGTGTTGAAGCGCGACAAGCGGCTGTTCGCAGAGGACCCGATGCAGCGCGCCGAAATCCGCCGGCTGACCGACTGGTATCTGGCGAAGGCCGAAAGCGAAGTGACGCGGCATCTGGTGCGCGAGCGCGTGCTGAAGCCGGTCATGCCGGAAACCGCCGGCGGCGGCTCGCCGGATTCGGCCGCGATCCGCGCCGCGCGCGCCAACATCCGCCAGCACATGAAATACACCAACTGGCTGGCCGGCACCCGCCATTGGCTGGCCGGCAACAAAGTGACCTATGCCGACCTCGCCGCGGCGGCGACGCTTTCGGTGCTCGATTATCTCGGCGAGATCGACTGGCGCGAACATGGCGCCGCGCGCGAATGGTACACACGGGTGAAATCACGGCCGTCGTTCCGGCCGCTGCTCTCCGACCGGGTGCGCGGCCTGTCGCCGGTATCGCATTATGCGGACCTCGACTTCTGAAAAACTGCGCGCGCTGATCGAGGCGGAGGCGCGCCGCGCCGGCTTCGAGGCGGTTGCCGTCACCAGGCCGGATGCGATCCCGCTGGCGCCCGCGCGCTTGGCCGAATTCGTCTCCGACGGTTTCCACGGCTCGATGGCGTGGATCGCCGAGACGCTTCAGCGCCGGGCCGAGCCCTCGACGCTGTGGCCGGAGGTGCGCTCTATCATTGTGCTGGCGATGAATTACGGCCCGGACCGCGACCCGCGCGATGTTCTCGCAAAGTCCGACCGCGGCGCGATCTCGGTCTATGCGCAAAACCGCGACTATCATGACGTGATGAAGGGCCGTCTGAAGGAGATCGCCGGCAAGATCGTCGCGCGCGCCGGCGGCGATGTGAAGGTGTTTGTCGATACAGCACCCGTGATGGAAAAGCCGCTGGCGGAAGCCGCGGGGCTCGGCTGGCAGGGCAAGCACACCAATCTGGTCAGCCGGGCACATGGTTCGTGGCTGTTCCTCGGCACGATCTTCACCACGGCCGAGCTGGAGCCGGACAAGCATGAGATCGACCATTGCGGCTCCTGCCGCGCCTGTCTCGACGTATGCCCGACCGGCGCGTTTCCCGCGCCCTACCGGCTCGATGCGCGGCGCTGCATCTCCTACCTCACTATCGAGAACAAGGGGCCGATCCCGCGCGAATTCCGCGAGGCGATCGGCAACCGCATCTATGGCTGCGACGATTGCCTGGCCGCCTGCCCGTGGAACAAGTTCGCCAGTGCGGCTTCGGAGGCGAAGCTTGCCGCGCGCACCGATCTGCGCGAGCCGCCGCTTTCGGAGCTGTTGCTCCTCGACGATGCAGGGTTTCGCTCATTCTTCTCGGGCTCGCCGATCAAGCGCATCGGCCGCGACCGTTTCATCCGCAATGTGCTGATTGCCGCCGGCAATTCGGGCGACGCTTCGCTATCGCCCATTGCGCGCCGCCTGCTGGGCGACGCCTCGCCGCTGGTGCGGGGTGCGGCAATCTGGGCTCTGTCGCGACTGCTCTCCAAGGGCGAGTTTGGCAGCCTTGCCGCGACCGCTGCGAAAACCGAGACCGATGCGACGGTCCGGGAGGAATGGCTTGCAGCGCTGGCCGTAAAGGCCGGGTGATGGGGTTTTTGATGGGCGAAAGACGCTTCTTCATCTTCGGCGCTGGCTATTCGGCCAAGGCTTTCGCGCGAGCAAACGCCCAACATGCACCGACCCTTGGCACCACCCGGGCGCCAGAAAAGTTCGAGGCGCTGCGATCGGCCGGCATCGAGCCGCTGCGCTTCGACGGCGCACTATCGACCGAACTGGGTGAGGCGCTTGCAGGGACGACGCATCTCATCGTCTCGATCGCCCCCGACGAGGCCGGCGACCCGGTGCTCAGCGCCGCCGGCGAAACGATCCGGGCAAACATGCCGGCGCTGGAATGGATCGGCTATCTCTCCACCGTCGGCGTCTATGGCGACCATGGCGGCGCCTGGGTGGACGAGACCAGCGACTGCCGGCCGGTATCGAAGCGTTCGACCATGCGGGTGGCGGCCGAACAGGAATGGCTGAAGCTTGGCCGGGAGATCGGCAAGCCGGTGGCGATCCTGCGGCTTTCCGGCATCTACGGGCCGGGGCGCAATGCGCTGGCCAATCTCGAGGACGGCACGGCGCGGCGGCTGGTCAAAAGGGACCAAGTGTTCAACCGCATCCATTGCGACGACATCGCCGGCGCGCTCTGGCATCTTGCCGAAAAGAATCTCGGCGGGATCTTCAACGTCACCGATGACGAGCCGGCGCCGCCGCAGGATGTCGTGGCTTACGCCGCCGGGCTGATGGGCGTCACACCGCCGCCGGAAATTCCCTTCGAGACCGCCCAACTTTCGCCCATGGCGCGGTCTTTCTATGGCGAGAATAAGCGCGTCGCGAATCAGACGATCAAGGCGGCCGGCTACCGCTTCCGGTTTCCCAACTACCGGGTGGCGCTGGAGCGGATGTGGGCCGAAGGCAACTGGCGGGACGGAGAGCCGCGTAGCTCGATGAGAAGATGACGGCGGAGTGAAGCGGTCGGACGAGACATCGTGTTCTACTGCTTTGATCGATGCGGGACGGGCGGCGTGGTATGATTCGTTCCTGGCCGGGTTCGCCTGACCGCGCGGCAACGTGATAGACTGGAGAGGGACCCAGCCTGATGAATTTGCGATCGCTGCCTGACCGCAAGCCGTTCCTGACCGCCGCCCTGGCGCTGGTGGCCCTGGCCGCGCTGGCGGCTGTGGCCATTTCGGCCGAACCCCGCGCCAAGGAGTTGTTCGGCGCCCGAAAACTGCCGGCCGTGGCGCCCGCGCAATCGTTCGGCTTCTACTCCAAAGGCTGCTTCACCGGCGGCGTGGCGCTGCCGATGGACGGCCCGACCTGGGAAGTGATGCGCCCGTCGCGCAACCGGCGCTGGGGCCATCCGGCGATGATTGCGCTGATCGAAAAGCTTTCGCGCGATGCTCAGGCCGACGGCTGGCCGGGGCTTCTGGTCGGCGACGTCTCGCAACCGCGCGGCGGACCGATGATGACCGGCCACGCCTCGCATCAGATCGGGCTCGACGCGGATATCTGGCTGACGCCGATGCCGAAGCGGCCGCTGACCATCGCGCAGCGCGAGACCATGAGCGCGACGCTGATGGTCGACGAGAAGACGCATCTGGTGAAGGACGCGCTGTGGACGCCGGCGCATACGCGGCTTTTGAAGCGCGCGGCGAGCTACCCAGAGGTCGAGCGCATCCTGGTCAATCCGGGTATCAAGAAGAAGCTCTGCGACACCGTTACCGGCGACCGCTCCTGGCTGCGTAAGATCCGGCCGTTCTGGGGCCATGACTATCATTTCCATATGCGCATCGGCTGCCAGCCTGGCTCGCCCTTCTGCAAGGGGCAGGAAGCGACGCCGGGCGACGACGGCTGCGGCAAGCCGCTGGCCTGGTGGTTCACCGAGGAGCCGTGGCGGCCGAACAAGAACCCGGATGCGCCCAAGGCGCGCGACCTGATGACGATGGCCAACCTGCCGAAGCAATGCGAGGACGTGGTCAACGCACCTGACGCGCCATCGCTGGAGGCGGTGACCTATCGTGGCGGCGGCGCCGCGATCGCCGTGGCCGAACCTCAGCCGGCCGAACCGGCGGAAACGATCTCCAGCGGCAGCGCCGCGATCCCGGCGGCGGCAAGCGCTTTCGCGCCGACGCCAAAGATCGGCATCCCGCTCCCAAGGCCAAGGCCGGGGAACTGAGGCCCTGGGTGATCTCCCCTCTTGCGGGGGAGATGTCGCCGAAGGCGACAGAGGGGGTCGCCGAGCGTAAAGCGCCCGCGTCTTCCGCGACGAAAGACAACGCTGGCGATCTATGTGAGACGGCCCCCTCTGGCCGCTTTGCGGCCATCTCCCCCTCAAGGGCGAAGCGCCGGCGAGCCAGGAGTTCAAGCCTGACGCCGAACCCGCTTCCCCTTTGCGGGGTCATGCGCTAGTCAATCGATTGAATGGGCGATTGAAACGCCGCAGCGGCGCCACAACGAGGACGATCAAGAGCATGGCAGGCGAAGACGAGAAGGGACTGCGGTTTCCGGTCCTGATCGGCGACATTGGCGGCACCAATGCGCGCTTCTCGATCGTGCTCGACGCCAATTCGGAAGCGACCGAGCCGCAGATCGTCCAGACGGCGAATTTCAGGACCATCGACGAGGCGATCCAGGCGGCGGTGCTCGACCGTTCGTCCATCCGGCCGAACTCGGCCGTGCTGGCGGTCGCCGGGCCGGTCGACGGCGACGAGATCCCGCTCACCAACTGCCCCTGGGTCGTAAAACCCCGGCAGATGCTTGCCAATCTGGGCCTGGGCGAGGTCGTCGTGCTCAATGATTTCGAAGCGCAGGCGCTGGCGGTGGTGGCGCTCGGCGAGGAGCATATGGAAAAGATCGGCGGCGGCGCGCCGGAACCCCATGCAAGCCGCGTCGTGCTCGGCCCCGGCACGGGCCTTGGCGTCGCCGGGCTGATCCATGCGCTCAACCACTGGATCCCGGTGCCGGGCGAGGGCGGCCATATGGATATCGGCCCGCGCACACCGCGCGACTTCGCGGTGTTCCCGCATATCGACAAGCTCGAAGGCCGCATCTCCGGCGAGCAGATCCTGTGCGGACGCGGGTTGGTCAACGTCTACCGCGCCGTGGCCAGGACGGATGGCAAGCCGATGCCCTTGACGACGCCGGCCGAGATCACCGCGGCCGCGCTCGCCAAATCCGATCCGGTAGCCGAGGAGGCGCTGGAGCTGTTCGTCACCTGCCTCGGCCGCACCGCCGGGGATCTGGCGCTGGTGTTCATGGGCCGCGGCGGCGTGTTCCTCACCGGCGGCATCGCGCAAAAGATCGTGCCGGCGCTGAAGGAAGGCAATTTCCGCACCGCCTTCGAGGACAAGGCGCCGCACAGGGCGCTGATGCGCGAAATGCCGGTCTATGTCATCACCCATCCGCTGGCGGCGCTGCTCGGGCTTGCCGCCTATGCCAGGACGCCTTCGCTGTTCGGCGTGCAGACGGCGGGACGGCGCTGGCGGGCCTGATCGCGCCCGGTTTCGGGATATTGATCGGGCGCCGCGACGAAGTTTCGCCATAGGCAAGCCGTAGCCGGGGCGTTAAGAGGATGCCGGAAATGCGGCCCATCCGACCCGCGGAAAACCACGAAGCGCCCCTGATTTGACTGTTCAAACTTCGCTCAAACTGAAAGTCCAGCCCGCCGAGGTCAGCGCGGTGCTGCGCCGCATCCTGGCTGAAAACGGCAGGGAATACCGCTGGACCTATGTCGTCGCCGTCGCCTGCCTGCTGATCGTCTCCGGCACCACCGCCTTCACGGCGTGGATCATGGCCCCGATGATCAACCAGATCTTCTACGAGCGGCGTAGCGACATGATCGTCTGGATCTGCGCCGGTTTCATGGGCGCCTCCCTGCTGCGGGGCTTCGCCGGCTACGGCCAGGCCGTGGCGCTTGCCAGGATCGGCAACAATCTCGTCGCCCGCTACCAGAAGCGCAGCTTCGACCATCTGATGAAGCTCGGCGTCGACTTTTTCAACGAGACCCGTTCCGGTCGGCTGGCGGCGCAGGTCAATGAGAATGTCGGCGGCATTCGCGACCTGCTGTCGCTGACGCTGACCTCCATCAGCCGCGACGCGGTCTCGCTGGTCGCGCTTGTCGGCGTGATGATCTACCAGGACCCGGTGTTGTCGCTCAGCTCGCTGCTGATCGGGCCGCCGCTTATCTGGGCCGTCGTCTACATCACCCGCCGGCTGCGGCGGATCAACCGGGAATCGGTGCTGATCAACTCGCGGCTGAACGGGTCGGTGCAGGAGGCCACGCAAGGCATCGCCATCGTCAAGGCCTTCACCCTTGAGGACGAGCTGGCGCGCCGCATCGGCATCATGGCCGACGCCGCCGAGCAGCGTAACAACAAGATCGCCCGCGTCGCGGAGCGGCTGTCGCCGATTTCCGAGATTCTGGGCGGCCTCGCCATCACCGCCGTGCTTGCCTATTCCGGCTATCGGGCGCTTGTGCTTGGACAACCGCCGGGCGCGGTGTTCTCCTTCATCACCGCGCTGATCATGGCCTACGACCCGGCAAGACGCCTGGCGCGCACGCAGGTCGGCATGGAACGCGCGCTGGTCAATGCGCGCATGATCTACGAGCTGCTCGATCTCGAGCCGAAGCAGGGCGACGCGCCCGATGCGGTCGAGGCGAAGGTCACCACCGGCGAGGTGCGCTTCAACAATGTGACCTTCGGCTACAAAGCCGACACGCCGGTGCTGAGGGACCTGAGCTTTACCGCGGCGGCCGGCAAGGTCACGGCCATCGTCGGCGCCTCGGGCGTCGGCAAGTCGACGATAGTGGCGCTGCTGCAGCGCTTCTACGACGTCGACAAGGGCTCGATCGAGGTCGACGGCCAGGATATATCGAAGGTCACGAAGCATTCGCTGCGCCAGTCGATCGCCTATGTGGCGCAGGCGCCTTATCTCTTCGAAGGCACGATCCGCGACAATATCCGCTACGGCCGGCTGTCGGCCACCGACGCCGAGATCGAGCAGGCGGCGAAACAGGCGGCGGCCGACGAGTTCATCCGCCAGCAGCCGCAAGGCTACGATACGCCGGTCGGCGAAGGCGGCTCGACGCTTTCCGGCGGACAGCGGCAGCGCGTGTCGATCGCGCGCGCCATCGTTCGACACGCGCCGATCCTTTTGCTCGACGAGGCGACCTCGGCGCTCGACAACGAGGCCGAGGCGCGGGTTCAGGAAGCGCTGACCCATGTGATCGAAGGGCGCACGACGATCGTGATCGCGCATCGGCTGTCGACCGTGGTCAATGCCGACCACATCATCGTGCTGGAAGAGGGGCGGTTGGTCGAGGAAGGCACGCATGCCTCGCTGATGGCCGACCCGCACAGCATCTATGCCCGCTTCCACCGGATCCAGGGCAAGAAGGGGCTGGGGCTTGTCGACGACGTCAAGGCAAGCCAGACTTCGGCCCAAACTCCCGCACCGCGCAGCCGCACCAAGAAAACCGTCAGGAGAAGCGCATGAGTGAAGCCGGCGATATGGGCCTGGTGGTGGTGGGCGCCGCCGGCCGCATGGGCCAGACTCTGATCCGCGCCATCCACTTCATGCCCGGCGCGCGCGTCGCCGCCGCGGTCGAGCGGCCGGACTCGGCCCATCTCGGCAAGGATGCCGGCGAGCTCGCCGGCATCGGCATCATCAACGTGCCAATCGTCGACGATCCGCTGCCGGCCTTCGCCAAGGCCGACGGCGTGCTCGATTTCACCGCGCCCGCGGCAAGCGTGGAATTCGCCGGCTATGCCGCGCAGGCGCGCATCGTCCATGTCATCGGCACCACCGGCTGCTCGGCCGAGGACAATGCGAAGATCGCCGCCGCCGCGCGCCATGCCACGATCGTCAAATCCGGCAATATGAGCCTCGGCGTCAATCTTTTGGCCGTGCTGGTCGAGCAGGCGGCGAAGGCGCTCGACCCTGAGGATTTCGACATCGAGATCCTGGAGATGCACCATCGCCACAAGGTGGACGCGCCGTCCGGCACGGCGCTGCTGCTCGGCGAGGCGGCGGCGAAGGGGCGCGGCATCGACCTTGCCGAGAACAGCGTGCGGGTGCGCGACGGCCATACCGGCGTGCGCAAGGCCGGCTCGATCGGCTTCGCGACGCTGCGCGGCGGCTCCGTCGTCGGCGACCACAGCGTGATCCTTGCCGGCACCGGTGAGCGCATCACGCTGTCCCACCATGCCGAGGACCGGGCCATCTTCGCCCGCGGCGCCGTCAAGGCTGCGCTTTGGGCGCGCGGCAAAAAACCCGGGCTTTATTCCATGCGGGACGTGCTCGGCTTGAGCTGAGGCGTCTCTCTTCTGCAAATCTCGAAGGAGCAAACATGTCGGGAACTCTCGTGCTCGTGCGCCACGGCCAGAGCGAATGGAACCTGAAGAACCTGTTCACCGGCTGGCGCGACGTCGACCTGACCGACCAGGGCACCGCCGAGGCGCTCGC
Source organism: Mesorhizobium sp. CA4 (assembly GCF_020165075.1). Classification (NCBI taxonomy): domain Bacteria; kingdom Pseudomonadati; phylum Pseudomonadota; class Alphaproteobacteria; order Hyphomicrobiales; family Phyllobacteriaceae; genus Mesorhizobium; species Mesorhizobium sp. CA4. Next base: position 47,825 of record NZ_JAIUHK010000018.1, on the reverse strand, counting down.
GGCCGGCGAGAAGCTCAAGGCGCGCGGCCTGAAATTCGACATCGCCTACACGTCTGCCTTGAAGCGGGCGCAGAAGACCTGCCAGCACATTCTCGACATCGTCGGCCAGAGCGAGCTCAAGACGATCCGCGACCAGGCGCTGAACGAGCGCGACTATGGCGATCTCTCCGGCCTCAACAAGGACGACGCGCGCAAGAAGTGGGGCGAGGAGCAGGTGCATATCTGGCGCCGCTCCTACGACATCGCGCCGCCCGGCGGCGAAAGCCTGAAGGACACCGGCGCGCGCGTGTGGCCCTATTACCTGCACGAGGTGCAGCCGCATGTACTGCGCGGCGAGACGGTACTGGTCGCCGCGCACGGCAATTCGCTGCGCGCGCTGATCATGGCGCTGGACGGCAAGTCAGGCGATGAGATCGTCAAGCTCGAGCTCGGCACCGGCGTGCCGGTGATCTACAAGCTCCACGCCGATTCCACCGTTGCAAAGAAAGAAGTGCTGGAGGGGTGAGGCAAGCCGGCTCAGGCAATGCGGTCTCGAAAAAAGCGCGTTGACACATATCGCTTGCCCGCTTACATGAGCGCCCACCAGCCCAGATGGCGGAATTGGTAGACGCGCACGGTTCAGGTCCGTGTTCCGCAAGGAGTGGAGGTTCGAGTCCTCTTCTGGGCACCATCTCATCCCGACTGTCAACGGGATAGCTTGTGAGATGGCATTCACAATTACCCCTGGCCTCTGAGTTGCAGGCCGTGGGCCAACCTCCCTTCCGGCCAGCCCCCCAACAAACCGCTTCAAACACATCGCCCCTGACGCTACGGTCCGTCTCATGGCCCCTTCCGTCAGCCCGACCATCGCCGCGCGCCGCGACCAAATGTTTCCGATCCTCACCGACGCAGACATCGAGCGCATGCGCCGGTTCGGCGAGGCACGTGCCTATGCCGCCGGCGATCGCATCGTGACCGCCGGCACGGTTTCGCCAGGCGTGATCCTCATCCTGTCGGGCAAGGTCGACATCACCGAGGCCGGCGGGCTTGGCCCGCGCGAGGCGATCATCACCTACGGCCCGGCAACTTTGTCGGCGAGCTGGCGCAGTTGTCGAACCGGCCGTCGCTGGTCAATGCCGAGGCGAACGGACCGGTCGAGGCGATCGTCATCCCCTCGCAGCGGCTGCGCGACCTGATGGTGCAGGAGGCCAATCTCGGCGAGCGCGTCATGCGCGCGCTGATCCTGCGCCGTGTCGGCCTGCTCGAAAGCGGCGTCAGCGGGCCGGTCGTGATCGGCCCGCCGGGCAATGGCGACGTGCTGCGGCTGCAGGGTTTCCTGCGGCGCAGCGGACTTCCCCATCGTGCTCTCGATTCCGACACCGACCCTTGCGCGAAAACGCTGATCGAGCGCTTTCACGTCGACCCGCACCACTTGCCGATCGTGCTCTGTCCGAACGGCAAGCTGATGCACAATCCGGGCGAGACCGAGCTTGCCCGCTGTGTCGGCCTGCTGCGGCCGATCGACGCCGATAAGGTCTATGACGTGGCGATCGTCGGCGCCGGGCCGGCGGGGCTGGCGGCCGCGGTCTATGCCGCCTCGGAAGGGCTGTCGACCATCGTGCTCGATTGCCGCGCCTTCGGCGGGCAGGCGGGCGCCTCGGCGCGGATCGAAAACTATCTCGGCTTCCCGACTGGTATCACCGGCATGGCGCTGATGGCGCGCGCCTACAACCAGGCGCAGAAATTCGGCGTCGAGATGGTCATCCCCGACGAGGCGAAGCTGCTCGACGACGCCGGCGACGGCGCCCGCTACCAGCTTGCCATCGGCGACGGCCAGAGCGTGCGCTCACGCGCGGTGGTGATCGCCAGCGGCGCGCGCTACCGCCGCCTTGACATCGCGAACCTCGCGCAATTCGAGGGAACCTCAGTGCATTACTGGGCTTCGCCGATCGAGGCGCGGCTTTGCCAAGACCAGGAGGTGGCGCTGGTCGGCGCAGGCAATTCGGCGGGACAGGCGGCCGTCTATCTGGCGAGCCAGGTGCGCAAGGTGACGCTGCTGGCGCGCCGCGACAGCCTCGACGCCACCATGTCGCGCTATCTGGTCGAGCGCATCGCGGCGCAGCCCAACATCGAGGTGCTGACGGAGACCGAGATCGCGGCGCTGGAGGGCCAAGACGGCAATCTGGAAGCGCTGCGCTGGCGCAACCGGACGACCGGCGAAGAGACGACGCGCGCCATCCGCCACCTCTTCCTGTTCATCGGTGCCGACCCGAACACCGACTGGCTGGCGAATTGCAACGTGGCGCTGGACGCCAAGGGTTTCGTGCGCACCGGGCCGGACGTGGCGCCGGGCCGCGGCCTGATGGAGACCAGCCGCAGCGGCGTGTTCGCCATCGGCGACGTGCGCTGCGGCTCGACCAAGCGTGTCGCGGCCGCCGTCGGCGAGGGCGCGCAGGTGGTGGCGGCGCTCCATGGCTATCTGGCGCAAAATGCCGAACCGGCGAGGAGACCGTGATGGACGAATGCAGGCACACCAAGGACATCAAAAAGGTCACGCCGAGCGCGCTGGGCTGCGAGGAATGCCTGAAGAGCGGCTCCTGGTGGGTGCATCTCAGGCTCTGCCGCACCTGCGGCCATGTCGGCTGCTGCGACGACTCGCCCAACCGCCACGCGACAAAGCATTTTCATGCCACGCGGCATCCGATCATCGAGGGCTACGACCCGCCGGAAGGCTGGGGCTGGTGCTTCGTCGACGAGGTGTTCATCGACCTCGAAGGCGATACGACGACGCAGAACGGGCCGATCCCGAAGTTTGTTTGACGGCGCCGGGCAAGCCGGCGGCCAAGCGTCCGGTTTAACGCACCGAGCTCGTCACGGTCGGATCGACGGCGTCGGGAACGGATTTTCGCTCATTGCCGGCGACGAGACCGATGAGGAGGAGGCTGAGCACAACCGGCACAAACAGGATAGCGACGCGCGCCTGCACGTAAAAGATAGCACGCCATTCATTTCGCTTTTCGGGGCTGTCGTTCATCATGCTCGCTCTGTCTTTGCCTCCCGGGGGAGGGACATAGAGAGGAAGCGTTAAACATCTCCTTCCGATTCGGTTAACACGGCGATCTGCGTTAATCGCAAAAGGGCAGCGCTCCCCCTCTCCGTCCGCTGCGCGGCCACCTCTCCCCCACTTTGTGGGGGCAAGGAAACGCCAATCGCCTAGGCAGCGCCCTTCGCAAGGGTTCCTCGCCCCCGCCAAAGGCGGGGGAGAGGTGGCTCGGCGAAGCCGAGACGGAGAGGGGAGCGCCCTATGCGATTGGATGCCGGATGCGCTTCCGATCGGCCCGAAAGTCCGCCTCCGCCGATCAAACGGCAGGCAGCGCGAAAAGCCTCCCACCCGCCGGCACGATGTCGTCGATGCCGGCAAGGCGCAGGCAATGCCAGGCCATAGCGTGGTTGGAGGAGGTGACCGGAATGCCGATGCGCCGCTCCAGCTCGGCGACCGCTTCCGCTACGCGCAGGCTGGTGCAGGAGATGAAGATCGCGTCCACCCCCGGCACGGCGGCCATGCGCTCTGCCGCCGACTCAATCGAGGCGAGCGAGATGCGGGCAGCCTCGCGGTCGTCGCGCCGGTCGAAAGTGGCGACGGCTGATATGTCGAGGCCGCGGCCGGTGAAGTAGCGGACAAGGCCCTGGTTGATCTCCGGCGCATAAGGCGTCAGCAGGCCGATGCCCCTGGCGCCGAGCGCTTTGAACGCGGCAAGCGCGCCGGTGACCGGCGTGGTGCAGGCGACGCCCGGCCGCGCCTTCCTGATCTCGGCAAAGACGGCTTCCTCGCCGAGCGTCATGGTGGCCGAGGTGCAGCCGAAGCCGACGACGTCGAGCGGGATGCTGGGCAAAATGAGATCGACGGTGGGCGCGATGCGTGGGCCGATGGCGCGCAGCGTGTCGGGCGTGATGTCGTTGTCGTTGAACAGGCGCGCCTCGTAGAAGGCGACGCCCGGAATGCGGATCAGCGCGCGGAACTCGTGCTCCAGCGTCTGGTCGGTGGCAAGAATCGCCAGGCCGATCGCGGCGCGCGAGGCGAGGCCGCCGTCGATCTCGGAGGGCAGCACGCCCAAGTCGACAGGCTTGGGGTCGACAGGTCCTGACGATTGAGGGCGGGTAGCGGCCGCGCTGACAGACATGGCATTCCCTTTCCTGGTCGATCCGTTGCCGGATCATGCGCTCAATTCAAAAGTCCATCCATTGAAATCGCCGGCTCGCGGCCGGCGATCAGGTCGGCGGTGATACGGGCCGAGCCGTGCGACATGGTCCAGCCGATATGGCCGTGCCCGGTGTTCAGATAGAGGTTGCTGAGGCGCCGCCGGCCGAATTCGGGCAGATTGTTGGGCGTCATGGGCCGCAAGCCCGCCCACATCTCGGCGCGGTCGTAATCGGCGCCTTCGGGATAAAGCTCCTCGGTCACGCCCTTCATGAAGGCGAAATCGGCCGGCTTGTGGCTGGTGTCGTAGCCGGCGAACTCGGCGGTAGCGGTGACGCGCAGCCGGTCGCCGAAGCGCGAGACAGCGACCAGATTGTGCTCGTCGACCGCGGCGATGGTCGGGGGCCGCGGCTGGTTGCCGATCGGAATGGTCAGCGAATAGCCCTTGATCGGATAGATCGGCAAGCTGATGCCGACCGACTTCGCGATCAGCGGGCTGTAGGAGCCGAGCGCCAGCACATAGGCATCGCCCTTGACGCTTCCCTTGTCGGTGAGCACCCGGGCGACGCCGTCGCCGGATGTCTCGATGCCGGTGACGGTCGTGCCGGTGCGGATCTCGCCGCCGCGCTCGGCGACCTTGGCGGCCAGCGCGCGGGTGAATTTCGCCGGGTCGCCGGTCTCGTCGGTCGGACAGTGGATGCCGCCGGCGATCTTTTCCTTGGCGGAAGCCAGCGACGGGTCGAGCGCGACGATGCCGTCACGGTCGAGCACCTTGATCAGCTGGCCGTCGGATTCAAGCAGCCGCATCTGCTCGACGCCTTTGTCGAGCGCCTGCTGGCTGCGATAGAAATAAAGGATGCCGCGATCGTTGCGGTCATAGTCGATCGCCTCGTCGGCGACGACCTCATGCAGGACCGATTGCGAATAGGCGGCGAGCCGATGCTTAAGCAGCGTGTTGCGCCTGGCCTTTTCGGCCGTGCATTCCATCAGGAACAGCCATGACCAGCTGTAGAGCCGGAGATCGGCCGAAAGCCTGAAGCGCAGCGCTTGGTCCTTCAGCACCAGCGATTTCAAGAGGATCATCGGCGCCTTGGGCGACGACCAGACGAAGGAATGCCCCGGCGCGATCATGCCGGCATTGCCCCAGCTGGTTTCGGCGGCGACTTCGGCGCGGCGCTCGAGGATGGCGACCTCGTGCCCGTCCTTCTGCAACTGATAGGCCGTGGTGACGCCGACCACTCCGCCACCCAACACGATCACGCGCATGGCGCCTCCGGAGATCGCAAGTGGGAGCAGTTTAGAACGTAGATGGCGGTGCGCAATGGCACACATCGCGATATGTCAGCGGGACAGCACCCCCTCTGCCCTGCCGGGCATCTCCCCCGCAAGGGGGGAGATGCGCAGCTCCGCCGGCGGCGGGCTTCCTGCAACGTCGATGATTGGCGAAGGCGGTCCCGACGTCCATTCTCCCCCCTTGCGGGGCAGATGGCCGGTAGGCCAGAGGGGGGTGTGACGGAACTCGACGACTGCCCCCAAGACCCTCACCTATCCCAGCGCCTGCTCCAGATCCGCGATCAAATCATCGCCGTCCTCGATCCCACACGACAGCCGCACCAGCGAATCCGATATTCCGATCGCGCCACGCTTTTCCGCCGGGATCGAGCCGTGCGTCATCAGCGCCGGGTGCTCGATCAGGCTTTCGACGCCGCCGAGGCTTTCGGCCAGCGTGAAAAGCTGCGTGCGTTCGAGGAAGCGTTTCGTGCCGGCCAGGTCGCGGTCGAGGTCGACCGAGATCATGCCGCCGAAGGCGTGCATCTGCTGGACGGCGATGGAATGCTGCGGATGGCTGGCAAGGCCGGGATAGATGACCCGGCGGACATCTTTTCGCGTCTCCAGCCATTGCGCTATTTTGAGGCCGTTGGCCGAGTGACGCTCCATCCTGAGCGCCAGGGTTTTTATGCCGCGCAAAGCGAGAAAGCTGTCGAACGGACCGGAGATGGCGCCGATGGCGTTCTGCAGGAATTTCAGCTGGTCGGCGAGATCCTTGTTGTCGCCGACGACCGCCACGCCGCCGACCATGTCGGAATGGCCGTTGAGATATTTCGTCGTCGAATGCACGACGATGTCGATGCCGAGCTCCAGCGGGCGCTGGATATAGGGGCTGCAAAAGGTGTTGTCGGCGACGGTGAGCAGTCCCTTGCGCCTGGCAAGCGCGGCGACGCCTTCGAGATCGACGATGCGCAGCAGCGGGTTGGTCGGCGTCTCGACCCAGAGCAGTTTTGTTTCCGGGCGGATCGCGGCTTCGACCGCGGCGAGGTCGGTGAAGTCGGCAAAGCTCACCTCAAGCCCCGCCGAGCGCTTGCGCACCCGCTCTATCAGGCGGAAGGAGCCGCCATAAATGTCGTCGGTGGCGACGATATGGGCGCCGCTGTCAAGCAGCTCGAGCACCGTGCCGATCGCCGCCAGGCCGGAAGCGAAGGCGAAAGCCTTGCTGCCGCTTTCGAGATCGGCCACGGCGCGCTCGAAGGCGAAGCGGGTCGGGTTCTGGCTGCGGGCATATTCAAAACCCTTGTGCACGCCGGGCGACTGCTGGCTATAGGTGGAGGTGGCATAGATCGGCACCATCACCGCGCCGGTGAGCGGATCGTGGCTCTGGCCGCCATGGATAGTGCGGGTGGAAAAGGCCAGGCGGTTCTTGCCGTTCGAAGTCATTTTGCGCGGCGCCTCAGATGGTTGATCAGGTCGATACGGGTTATCAGGCCGATGAACTCGTCGCCGTCGAAGACGATGGCGACCTCGTTGCGGTCGAAGACAGGCAGCAGCGCGTCCAGCGTCTGATTGGCCTGCAGCGTGTGCAGGTTCGACGTCATGGCGGTGCGCACCGGCGCGTTGAAACGGTCCCAGCGGCCGTCATAGGGGCCGTCGACCTTGGCCAGGATGTCGCTTTCGTCGACGATGCCGACCAGCCTGCCCTCGTCCAGCACCGGCAGTTGCGAGACGTCGGAACGGCGCATGCGGCCATAGGCGTTGAGCAGGCTTTCCTCCGGGCCGACGGTCACGATGTCGCCGGTGCGCGGCGAGCGCATGACCAGGTCGCGCAGATCGCCATGCTGTTCCTGGTCGGCAAGGCCCTGCTCGGCCAGCCAGATATCGTCGAAGACTTTCGAAAGATATTTGTTGCCGCTGTCGCAGACGAAAGTGACGACGCGCTTGGGCACCGTCTGCTCGCGGCAATAGCGAAGTGCCGCCGACAGCAGCGTGCCCGAGGACGAGCCGGCCAGGATGCCTTCCCTGGACAACAGATCGCGCACCGCAAGCATGCTTTGCTTGTCAGGAATGGAGTAGGCCTTTTTCACCAGAGAGAGATCGGCATTGGGCGGCACGAAATCCTCGCCGATGCCTTCGACGGTCCAGCTGCCGGCCTCTTCCATCTTGCCGGTCTTGATCAGCGGCGCCAGCACCGAGCCGACCGGATCGGCCAGCACCATCTCGGTCTTCGGCGAGTGTTTCGTAAAAAAGCGGCCGAGGCCGGTGAGCGTGCCGCCGGAGCCGACGCCGACCACTACAGCGTCGACATCGCCTTCGAGCTGCGAAAAGATCTCCGGGCCGGTCGTCGTCTCATGCGCCAACGGGTTGGCCGGGTTGGCGAACTGGTTGGCATAGAAGGCGCCGGGCAGCTCGGCGGCGATCTTCTCGGCCATGTCCTGGTAATATTCGGGATGGCCCTTGCCGACATCGGAGCGGGTCATGCGCACCTCGGCGCCCAGCGCGCGCAGATGCTGGATCTTCTCGCGCGACATCTTGTCGGGCACAACGAGGATGATGCGGTAGCCTTTCGGGATGCCGACCTGGGCGAGGCCGAGGCCGGTGTTGCCGGCCGTGGCCTCGACGATGGTGCCGCCGCGCCTCAACTTGCCCGCCTTCTCGGCGGCGGCAATCATCGACAGCGCGATGCGGTCTTTGATCGAGCCGCCCGGATTCTGGCTTTCGAGCTTGATGAACAGGCGGCACTTGCCGGTGTCGAATTTGGTCAGCTCGACGATCGGCGTCTGGCCGATCAGGTCGAGCACCGAAGCGTAAGGCGGACGAAGTCTCGACAGGCTGATGTGCGCGCCCTTCGGCGCCGCTTTTGTCTGCTCGCTCATCTTGAGTGCTCCATCGAAGCAGTTCGAGGCGGATGTCGGCAATCTCGCGCGGGAAGCCGCGGGAATCCATTCCGGTTTCGCGGATCGCGCGCCCTGTCTTTTCCAGCCCTTTTCATCAGGAAAGAAGATAGATCGTGCCAATCCGGCGGCGAGTGGAGGAATGGAATTTCACGGACGCGTCGTCTGTCCCCTCAAGCGGGAAACTACGCAACCGCCGCCTGGCCCTCGATCTCGATCAGGAAGTCCGGATTGCCGAAGCCCACAACGCGCAGCACCTTCATGATGGGCGGCGGAGCACGGTTGGCCCAGAACGCCATCCAGGCGCCAAAGCCCGGAGCGATATCCTGGTCGCCAGCGACATAGACCGACAGGCTGACGAGATTCTCCAGCTTTGCTCCGCCAGCTTCCAGCACCTTGGCCAGATTGGCCAGCGCCTGCGTCGTCTGCGCCGCGAGATCGCCCTTGCCGACGATGTTGCCCTCGCCATCGACGCCGTTCTGCCCTCCGACCAACACGATGCGTGCGGAAGCAGGCAGCGACACGCCTTGCGAATAGGCGGGGTTGCTGTGCATGCCTCGCGGGTTCAACCTTTCGATGGTCACTCTCGTTCCTCCATGCCGGCAATGACCGGCCGCCTTCGCCTCAAATCAAGCGACACAGAGGACCAGCTCAAGGGGCTGTTCAACGCACCATATCGTTCGTTGCCGATGCCGATTCCATCATGCTAGCCGAATGAAGCGCGGGGGCGGACAGCAAGTGCCAAGGAGCGGCCGATGAAGATTCTTGCTTATGACAATTTCAAGGCCGGCGTCACGCTCGACGATCTCAGGCCCTATCTGCGCGACGAGGTCTCGAATGTATGGCGGCTGTGGAAGCAAGGCATCGTGCGCGAGAACTATGCGCGCGCCGATGTCGGCGGCGTCATCATCGTCTTCGAGCTCGACAGCATCGAGCAGGCCATGCGCTATACCGATGATTTCCCGCTCTCCAAGGCCGGGCTGCTGGAATGGCATTTCATCGCTTTCGACGCGCCGCTGCCGCTGGAATTCCTGTTCGACCCGACCGTCGACATCGCCAAACCCTGGGATCGGACGGCGGCATGATCTGCTCCGGCGAAGGCATCGAGATTCCGCAGCGCCTGGCCGAATGGTGCGATCCGCGCCGCATGGCGCTGGTCGTCTACGACATGCAGGTCGGCATCTGCCGCCAGGTCGAAGGCGCTGCGGCGATCGTCGAACGCACCGGCACGGCATTGGAAGCGGCGCGCTCGGCAGGCATGCGGGTAGCATTCACGCGTCATTTGTCGCTGCCGAAAAAATGGATGGGCGCCACGCAGCTGCGCACCGCCATGGCCTGGCAGCGGTGCGATAGCCCCGACGCGGTCCAGCCATGGTTCCCGCGCGACGCTGAGGCGACGCGGATCGTGCCGGAACTCGCCCCGCGCGCGGACGAGGCGGTGTTCGACAAGCTGACCCTCTCGGCCTTCGATTCCACGCCGCTCGGCTTTGCGCTGCGTGACTGCGGCGTCCGTGCGGTGGCGCTCGCCGGGATCGCCATGGAGATCGGCATCGAGCCGACGGCGCGCCAGGCGACCGACAACGGCTTCGTCGCCGTGGTGATCGAGGACGCCTGCGGCTTCGGCAATGGCGAAGCGCGCGACCGCTCGATGGCGACGCTGCGCTTTGTTGGCGAAGCCGTCGTCACCGACGTCGCGGGCTTTCGCGGCGCGCTTGCCGATGCTGTTTGATTTAGGGCTAGAGCTTTGTTTTACGCAATTGCGGACAGAAAGCTACGGCGAAGCCGCCGAGCCCAACCGCTGCGCACTTTTCCCGGAATTGCTTTAGGCCGCGGCTTCGATGTCGGTGCGGAAGCGCACGCCCTCCGCGCGGCCATGCAGGATGCCCCAATCGTAGAGCGCCTGCAGCGCCGCGGCGAGGTCACGGCCGCGCTCGGTCAGCGCGTAGCGCGCCTTGCCATCCGGCGAGGTTTCGAGCGTGACGAAGCCGATCTCGACAAGATCGGCCAGGCGCTGCGTCAGCATCTTGTCGGAAAGCGCAGGGATCAGCCGGCGCAGTTCGGAATAGCGCAGCGGTCCTTGCTTGATCCGCGCAATGATCACCGTCTTCCATTTGCCGCCGAGCGCGTCGAGCGCGAACTCGACCGGGCAGCCATAGAGTCTACCGCGTTGTGTCATGCGCCGATCCTAGGCAAGGGCCGCGCGCGGCAAAAGCGGAATTTACCCCGCCATGTGGCCAGATTGCCGTGCCTGGCTTTGTCGGCGACGACTTCATAAAAGGGAGAGCAAAATGAGTGTTCGGGACCCCAATCCGGTCAATGCACGAAAGCCGAAGCGGGTGGCGATCGTGATCGCCAGTCCGTCCGTCTCGACCATAACGGGGTGGCCGGTCGGCTTCTGGTGGAGCGAGCTCACCCATCCCTGGTTCGCTTTCACCGAGCGCGGCTACGAGGTCGAAATTTTTTCGCCCGATGGCGGCAAATGCGAAGCCGACGCGCTGAGCGATCCGCGCGATCCGTCGGGCTATTCGGAAACCGATCTCATCTCGCTGGGTTTCATTTCGAACCCAAAGCTCCAGGCGATGGTCGACAACACGCGGCCGGTGGCCGAGATCGATGTCGCTCGCTTCGACGCCATCGTCGTCGCCGGCGGCCAGTCGCCGATGTTCACCTATGAGGGCGCGACCGGTCTCCAGCAGACCTTCGTCGCCTTCCACGAGGCCGGCAAGGTGGCCGCCGCGCTCTGCCACGGCACCGCCATCCTGCGCTATGCCAGGCGCGCCGACGGATCGCTGCTTGCCGCGGGCAAGACGGTGACCGGCTTTGCCAATGCCGAGGAGGATTTTGCCGACAACGCCACCTGGGCGATGGGGGCACTCGAACGCGGCAAGCATTTGATGCCGTGGCGGATCGAGGACGAGCTCAAGGCGATCGGCGCCAATTATATCCAGGCCGGGTTGTGGCGCGGCTTTGCCGTGCGCGACGGCAACCTCGTCACCGGGCAGCAGAATTTTTCCGGCGCCGAAACCGCGCGCGTCGTCTGTGAGGCGCTGGGCGGCTAGAGTTTTTTGTTTTTACGCAATTGTGGACGGAAGGCTACGGCGAAGTCGCCGAGCCCAGCCGCTACGCACCTTTCCTGGAATTGCTCCAGCTCTGCCTTATCCCAGCAACTGCTTGCTCAGCTTCGCGCACTGCACGCGGATGTCGGGAATGGCGTCGATCTCGAAGAAGGTGCCGCGCGTCAGCGGGCCGACGGCGAGCAGCTTCGACGACACCGTGCCGTCGGCCGCGATCAGCTCGCATTTCGCGGTGACATCGAGGCCGAGGCGCAGCGGGTCGGGCCGCGCCAGGCCGCGCTCGATCAGCGAGCGCACGACACCGTTGGACGTCCTCGAACTATCGCGGGCGATGCCCATGCAATCATAGAGGCGGGTGACCTCCAAGGTCTCGACATCCTGCGTGCCGCGCGGCTGGATCTTCACGACGAAGCCATCGTTCGGTTCTATCTCCACCACCCTGCCGGCGACGAGGCGGATGCGGCCTGAGCTGACCGCTTCGGTGACGCGCGCGTAGACTTCCGGCGCCATGCGGTGGCGGTGGATGTCCCACCAGGCCTTGGTGTGCTCGACGAAGCGGCGCTTGGCCGAGGACGGCCAGTTCTGCCAGATCGTCTGGTTGAAGGGGCGCAGGCCGTCGACGACGTCGCGCCAGTCGCCGCCCGCCTTCTGGGTCTCGCGGATCAGGTTGCGGAACCAGCCGACGAAATAGGAAAGCTGGGTGCCGAGCGGGATATCGGCGATATCGAGCTTGATCGGATTGCCCTTGCGATGCGGCGACGGCAGCAGGCCGCGCCGCGACACCGCGACGATGGCGCCGCGATGGCCGCGTTGTTCGAGCGACAGGAAAGCGTCGACCATGCTCAAGCCCGTGCCGAGCAGCAGGACGGCGGCTTGCGGATCGAGCGCGGTATCGGCCTCCGTCCCCATGCGGATGGCATGCCCCTGGAAGGCGCCGGGCTGCTCGTCGTGGCCGGTGGCCAAAACGGCAAGATGCGCCACGACGCTGGTGCCGTTGGCGAGCGCGACCTCGACACCCGACGGTGTCGGCGAGATCGACAGGCTCTCCTCGCGGATCAGCCTGAGACGCCCGGTCTCGCGCTCGCGCTCCTCGAGGCTATCGAGCAAGTCCTGCAGATAGCGGGCGTAGAGGCTGCGCGGCGCATAGAACGGCCCCTGGTCCGGCTTGGCGAGGCCGCGCTCCAGCACCCAACGCGCGAAATGGGTCGGGTCGTCGGCGTAAGCGCTCATGCCGGAGGCGTTGACGTTGAGCACATGCGCCGAAAGCAGCGTCGAATAGGCCATTCCCTGACCGAAATGCGGCCGCTTCTCGATCAGAGTGACGCGCAGGTCCGGATTGGGCGACTTCAACAGATGCGCGGCCAGCACGACGCCGCTGGCGCCGCCGCCGACAATGATGATGGAATTGGCGCGTCCAACCATGACTGTTAGCCGAAACGTGACGGAGCGATCAGTGCGCGGCGAACACCGCGGGCGGCCTCGGCTGCAGGCCGCGAACGATCGCCGGAACGGTCTTCAGAGGGTCGCGCATCGTTGTCTCACTCCCAATGTTGATAAGATTACTATACTAAGCAGCCCGGGCACGAAACCGCAGTTCCAATTGCCGCGCCATTTGCGGCATGGATTTGCCGAGATGGGATGATGAGCGGATTTTTCGTTCGACTGGCATCCGGCGGCCTACTACATCTTCGTCATTCTAGGGCGGAGCGACGCGAAGCGGAGCGTAGACCCTGGAATCCATGACGTTACCTTCGCGAGAGATGCAGCGGTTGAGAATGGAACTCCGTCGAACCTGTCTGAAAAGATAGTTCTGCACCGCCGCATCGCTCCTGTGTCACGGCATGGATTCTAGGGTCTGCGCGCGTCGCTTCGCTCCTTGCTCCGCCCTAGAGTGACGACCTGAGGGACGGCTCCGCCAACCCCAAGGGCGACCGAAGGTGCAGCAGGCGTCCTCCCCCGCTATCCGCGACCGTCCTTTTGCGCCCATTCCGTCGGTACCCGGTGACACTTTTCCAACAATGCGCCCTTCGTTGGAAGGATGTAACTCTACAAACTAAATAGAATTAGCAGACGATAGAAAGGCAATCCAGTTTCAGGGGTTATGGAGCCTTTCAATGTCAATCCTTTCACGACGCGTTCTGCTTTTCTCGTCGGCGGCGCTTGCCACCGCCACCTTGCTCGGTCCGGCCAGCGCCGAGGATTTCAAGATCACCATCGGCTACCAGACGGTGGTCGAGCCTTCGAAGGTGCCGCAGGCCGACGGCGCCTATGAAAAGGCGACCAAGGCCGCGATCGACTGGCGCAAGTTCGATTCCGGTGCCGACGTGATCGCCGCGATCGCCTCCGGCTCGGTCGATATCGGCTATGTCGGCTCGAGCCCGCTGGCCGCGGCCGCCAGCCGCGAATTACCGATTGAGACCATCTTCGTCGTCGGCCTGATCGGCCCGTCGGAAGCGCTGGTTGCCCGCAACGGCTCAGGCATCGAGAAGGTCGCCGACCTCGCCGGCAAGAAGGTCGCCGTGCCGTTCGTCTCGACCACGCATTACAGCCTGCTCGCGGCGCTGAAGCATGAAGGCGTCCACCCGAAGTCGGTGCAAATCCTGAATCTGAGGCCGCCGGAGATCGCCGCCGCCTTCGCGCGCGGCGACATCGACGCAGCCTATGTCTGGGATCCGGCCCTCGGCCAGGTCAAGACGTCCGGCAAGGTGGTGCTGGACTCCTCGCAGGTGGCCGCCTGGGGCGCGCCGACCTTCGATGCGTGGATCGTGCGCAGCGATTTTGCCGAAAAGCACCCCGAGGCCGTGAGCGATTTCGTCAAGGTGACCGGCAAGGCCTATGCGCAGTTCCTCGCCAAGCCGAAGGCGTGGTCGGTGTCTTCGCCGGAGGCCGGCAAGATCGCCAAGCTCACCGGCGCCAAGCTGGAGGAGGTGCCGGAACTGCTCAAGGGCTATGTCTTCCCGTCGCTCGAAGAGCAGGCTTCGGACAAGTTCCTCGGCGGCGCAACCGTCAAGGCCGTCGCGGCGACGTCGGCCTTCCTCAAGGAGCAGGGCAAGGTCGATGCCGTGCTGCCCGACTATTCGAAATATGTGACGGCGAAATATGCCAGCGAGGCGCTCGCCTCGAATTGAGCTTTCTCCATGCAATTCCCGGAGGGATGACCGCCTTTCCGGGGATTGTCCGAAGCGCGGCGCCTTCTTCCCTGGCCTTGCGCTTGCCTGTCCCGAAACCGCTTACGAGGCGCGGCTTCGGGGCAGGCGCCCTTTCTCGTTTAACGCAATTCCGGACGCAAGCTACGGCGAAGCCGCCGGGCCCAAGCGTTTCACACTTCCTGGAATTGCTTGGCAGCAGAGGCAGAACCCAATGCCGCATCTTACCCTCGATAAGGTCAGCGTCCATTATAACGGCCAGCCGGCACCGGCGGTCGAGCGCGTTTCGCTCGACGTCGGCAAGGGCGATTTCGTCGTGCTGGTCGGCCGTTCCGGCTGCGGCAAGACCTCGCTGCTCAACGTCGCCGCCGGCCTGGTCGAGCCCGCGGCTGGTCTGGCCACGGTTGGCGGCCGGCCGATCACCGGGCCCGGGCCGAACCGCGCCGTGGTGTTCCAGAACGATGCTTTGTTCCCCTGGCTGACGGCGCGGGAAAACGTCGCCTTCGCGCTCAGGCTGCGCGGTGTGTCGGCCGACAAGCGGGCGCGCCGCGCCGACGAATTGCTGTCGCTGGTCAAGCTCGGCGATGCCGGCGACAAGCGCGTCTGGGAGCTTTCCGGCGGCATGCGCCAGCGCGTCGGCCTTGCCCGCGCTTTGGCCGCCGAACCCGAATTCCTGCTGCTCGACGAGCCGCTCGGCGCGCTCGACGCGCTGACGCGCGAGCGCATGCAGACGACGCTGATCGATCTGTGGGCCGCAAGCAAGGTCGGCGTGCTGATGGTGACGCACGGTATCGAGGAGGCGCTGGTGCTGGCCACCCGGATCGTCGTGCTGGCGCCGGCACCGGGGCACGTCGTGCGGAGTTTCGAAACCTGTTTCGGCCGCCGCTACGCGGCCGGCAAGCCGATCCGCGCGATCAAGGCGGATCCGGCCTTTGCCGCGGCACGTGCGGAGTTGATCGATGCGATCTTCGAGGGAGAAGCTGCATGAGCGTCGACGCCTATAGCGAACGCGCGAAAGCTAAGGCCGGCGAGACCGAGGGATTTTCGGTACCATGGTCGCGGCCGCGGCCGAAACGGACGGCCGTTTCAGCCAGGCTCGTCAGCGCGATCACCATCCTCGTGCTGCTCGCCGCCTGGACGGTGTCGGCCTCGCTGCAGCTGGTGCCGCCGGTTTTCCTGCCCTCGCCGGCGGCTGTCTGGGCCAAGTTCGTCATCGTCGCCCGCGACGGTTTCATCGACGCGACGCTGCTCCAGCACGTCGTCGCGTCACTCTGGCGCGTGTTCGCGGCGCTGATCGCCGCGATCCTCGTCGGCGTCCCGGTCGGCCTCGCCATCGGCATCAGCCGGGTCGGGCGCGGCGTGTTCGATCCGCTGCTCGAATTCCTGCGGCCGATCCCGCCGCTCGCCTATCTGCCGCTGATCATCATCTGGTTCGGCATCGGCGAGCCGTCGAAGATCCTGGTGATCGCCATCGCCATGCTCGCGCCGGTCGCGCTGTCGACCGCCGCCGGCGTGCGGGGTGTTTCGCGCGAGCGCGTCGACGCGGCGCGATCGCTCGGCGCCACCCGAGCCCAGGTCATCCGCCATGTGATTCTGCCCAGCGCGCTGCCTTCGATCCTCACCGGCCTGCGCATCGCGCTCGGCGCCGGCTGGTCAACGCTGGTGGCGGCCGAGCTGGTGGCGGCGACGCGCGGGCTCGGCTTCATGATCCAGTCGGCGGCCCAGTTCCTGGTCACCGACGTGGTGGTGATGGGCATTCTGGTGATCGCGATTATCGCCTTTGCCCTGGAATTCGTCATCCGCCGGATCGAGCGGGTCCTGGTGCCCTGGGCGGGGCGGGAATGAACGCAAGCGAAAGGTGAAGGACGATGACCCATTCCACCGCAGTGCTGTTCGCGCATGTCGGCACATGGCTGTTGCGTCTGCCGCCGAGCGACAACTGCGTGGAGGACGGGCGCCTGGAAGACAAGCGCCTGGAAGACGAGCCGAAATCGCCGACCCCTGTGCTGTTTGCCGGCGAACGCGATCGCCTGCCGCCGCGTGACGAGAGCTTCTACTGGGCCTGGCAGTACTGGTCGCAATGACGGGCCGCAGCGGCGTTCCCTGTTCCAGGCGGACCGGCGCGTGGCGGCGGAGCCGGTTGTGGAAAAACGATTCCAGCTTGCGCCGCGAACTCGCAAGACCATTCCTCTACTAACTTTATAGACTTACCTAACCTGACCTCATTCCAAACGGCCCCACAGCCGGGTCATCGAAGGAGAGGATCATGTTCAATCTGACGAGAAGACGCGCTTTCGGCGTCGGCCTGCTGGCAGCGGCGGCCCTTGCCACATCTTTTGGGACGACATCCTTCGGCGCCGCGGCGCAGGACCTCAAGGCGTTCAACATCGGCTACCAGAAGGCCGGCCTGCCGGTGATCGCCCGGCAGCAGCAGATCATCGAAAAGGCATTGGCCGACAAGGGTGTGGCGGTGAAATGGGTCGAGTTCACCGCCGGCCCGCCGCTGGTGGAAGCCTTGAATGTCGGGGCCATCGATGTCGGCTGGACTGGCGACGCGCCGCCGATCTTCGGCCAGTCGGCCGGCGCCAACATCGTCTATGCGGCGGCGCTGCCCTCCAATGGCGACGGCGAAGCGATCTTCGTCAAGCCGACCTCGCCGACCCAGTCGCTGGCCGATCTCAAGGGCAAGCGCATCGGCGTCGGCAAGGGCACCAGCGCGCATAATCTCCTGGTCGCGGCGCTGGAGAAGACGGGCATCTCCTTCGACCAGGTCACGCCGGTCTATCTCAGCCCGGCGGACGCGGCCGCCGCTTTCGCCAGCGACCAGATCGACGCCTGGGCGGTGTGGGATCCGTTCTTCGCCATCGCCGAGACCCGCTACCAGCCACGCGTGCTTGCCCGCTCCAGCGACGTGCTCAAGGTCAACACCTATTTCCTCGCCAACAAGGATTTCGCCAAGGCGCATCCGGATTTCGTCTCGACGACGATCGCCGCGCTTGGCGACGCGGCGAAATGGGCCGACCAGAACCGCGACAAGGTGGCTGAGGCGCTGCATGAGGTGACCGGCGTGCCGCTCGATGCGCAGACCATCGCCGCCAACCGCTCCAAATTCGGCATCTACCCGATCGCCGACGAGATCGTCGCCGGCCAGCAGGCGACGGCCGACCGCTTCTTCAAGCTTGGGCTGATCCCGAAAGCCGTGCGCATATCCGACGCCGTCTGGACCGCGCCGGGCAACTGAGCCCTGTCACCGCGCCGGGCGGCGAACGCCAGGCGCCGCCTTTGTTTTCGTCCGTCTTCTCCCGGGTATCAGCCATGACCGCATCATCAAGCCCGCTCGATTTCTTCTGGTTCATCCCCACGCATGGCGACGGTTCCTATCTCGGCACCGAGAAGCAGCAGCGTCCGCCCGAATTCGGCTACTTCAAGGAGATCGCGCAGGCGGTCGACAGGCTGGGTTTCCCCGGCGTGCTGTTGCCCACCGGGCAGAACTGCGAGGATTCCTGGATCACCGCCGCCGGCCTTGCGACGCTGACCGAAAGGCTGAAATTCCTTGTCGCGCTGAGGCCCGGCGTGACGCTGCCGACCTTCGCGGCGCGCCAGACCGCGGCGCTCGACCGGCTGAGCAACGGCCGCCTGCTGCTCAATGTCGTGGTCGGCGGCAATCCGACCGAGCTTGCCGGCGACGGCGTGTTCCTGCCGCATGACGAGCGTTATGCGCAGGCGCAGGAATTCCTCACCATCTGGCGCGGCCTGGTGTCCGGCGAGCGGGTGAATTTCGACGGCAGATATTACCGCGTCGAGAACGGCCGCCTCGATCTCTTGCCGCTGCAGGAGCGGCCGCCGCTTTATTTCGGTGGCTCGTCCGACGCCGGCCAGGAGCTCGCGGCCGACCTCGTCGACATGTATCTAACCTGGGGCGAGCTGCCGGCGCAGGTCGCCGGCAAGATCGCCTCGGCGCGCGAGAAGGCGGCGCGGCGCGGCCGCAAGCTGCGTTTCGGCATCAGGCTGCATTTCATCGTGCGCGAGACCGAGGACGAGGCCTGGCGCGCCGCCGAGCGGCTGATCAGCCATGTTACCGACGCGCAGATCGAAAACGCGCAGGCGCGTTTCCTCAAGGAGATGGACTCGGTCGGGCAGCGGCGCATGGCCGAACTGCATGGCGGCCGGCGCGACCGGCTCGTCGTCTCGCCGAATCTGTGGGCCGGCGTGGGACTTGTGCGCGGCGGCGCCGGCACGGCGCTGGTCGGCACGCCGGAGCAGATCGCTGAGCGCATCGGCGAATACCAGGCGATCGGCATCGACACCATCATCGGCTCCGGCTATCCGCATCTCGAGGAAGCCTACCGCGTCGCCGAACTCCTGTTCCCGCGGCTCGGCCTCGGCACGCAGCGGCAGCGGGCGCACAAGGACATCGCCAACGAATTCACCGTCGGCTTCCACGGCGCCGGCCGACTGCAGGCGGCGTCGTGAGGCTTGCCGCGCGTCTTGCCCACAACGGCGCGGCCGGCTGGCTGCTGCCGGCGGCAATCATCGCCGGCTGGGAAGCCGCCGCGCGCGCCGGCTTGATCCCGGCCAATGTGCTGCCGGCGCCGAGCGCGGTGGCCGAGGCCTTCTGGCGGCTGACGCTGTCGGGCGAACTGATCCGCAACATCGGCGTCTCCACTTTGCGCGCGCTGTCGGGCTTCGCCATCGGCGGCTCGATCGGCTTCGCGCTCGGCCTCGCCAACGGATTGTCGACGCTGAGCCGCGGCCTCACCGACACCACGCTGCAGATGATCCGCAACGTCCCGCATCTGGCGCTGATCCCGCTCGTCATCCTGTGGTTCGGCATCGACGAGGAGGCCAAGCTCTTCCTGGTGGCGCTCGGCGTGTTCTTCCCGATCTATGTCAACACGCTGCTCGGCATCCAGAGCGTCGATCCGCAGCTGGTCGAGATGGGCCGGGTCTACGGGCTCGACCGGCGCGCCTTGTTCTTGCGCGTGATCCTGCCCGGCGCGCTGCCCTCGATCTTCGTCGGCCTGCGCTATGCGCTGGGCATCATGTGGCTGACGCTGATCGTCGCCGAGACGATCTCGGCCAGTTCCGGCCTCGGCTACATGGCCATGCAGGCGCGCGAGTTCCTGCTGATCGATGTCGTGGTGCTGTCGATCCTGATCTATGCGCTGCTCGGCAAGCTCGCCGACAGCCTGGCCCGCCTGCTGGAGCGCCTGTCGCTCGGCTGGCATCCCGCCTTCCAGAAAGGGTGAGAACAAAGATGCCGGCCGCCACCCTGACTGCACGTTCCCTCATCGCGGCGCCCGCGCATGCGCGGGCGATCGGCTCGGTCGGGGGCCGCCGGGCCTTCGCCTTCAAGGAGGTGGGGAAACGTTTCGGTGACAAGATCGTCCTCGACGGCATCAGCCTCGACGTGCGGGCCGGACAATTCCTGGCCGTCATCGGCAAAAGCGGCTGCGGCAAGAGCACGCTGCTTCGGCTGCTGGCCGGGCTCGACCGCCCGAGCAGCGGTTCAGTGACCCTCTCGGACGAGGAAGGTCACAGCCGCACGCGCTTCATGTTCCAGGAACCGCGCTTGCTGCCCTGGACCAGCGTGGTGAAAAATGTCGAGATCGGACTGACCGGCATCGCCGGCGGCACCGAGGCCAGGCAGCGGGCGCTTGCCATGCTGGACGAGGTCGGGCTCGCCGATCGCGCCGGCGAGTGGCCGTCGGTGCTGTCGGGCGGTCAAAAACAGCGCGTGGCGCTTGCCCGCGCGCTGGTCGGCCAGCCGCAGATCCTGGCGCTGGACGAGCCGCTCGGCGCGCTGGACGCGCTGACCCGCATCGAGATGCAGCAGCTTCTGGAGCGCATATGGCTCGACCAGAAGTTCACCGCCGTGCTGGTGACGCATGATGTCGGCGAAGCCGTCGCTTTGGCCGACCGCGTCGTGGTGATCAGCGCCGGCAAGATCGCTTTCGACCTCGACGTGGCGGTGGCCCGGCCGCGGCGGCACGGTTCGGCGGAGCTTGCCCGGATCGAAGGCGCCATCCTGGACCAGCTTTTCGGCCGGGTTTGAGCGCGGCGCCGGCGTCGGCCGGCAATTCAAAAATCACATGCGCAAGATCAGATGCGCGAGCGGTTCGCCCAGCGCAGCCCGACCAAGCCGACCAGCATGGTGACGAGGCCGATATAGAGCCATTGCGCCTGCCCGGTCATGAAGCTGCCCTTGATCAGACCGAGGCCTTGCAGCGACCACAGCACACCCACAGACAGCACAATCAGCGCCAGCACAAATCTGATCAATCGCATCGGCTGGACCCTCTTCTAAAGTCGATCCTGAACAGCAACGGGGACGCAACAAAGACGCTGAGGAATCGAAACAGTTCGGTTCCTCTGTAGTGCAAATTCTGCAGACCGATCTTGCCCGGAACATTCCCGGATGCCGGTCCGATATTCCTTAAGAATACGGCCCTCCGGCTTCAGAAATATCATGACAAACTGTTTCGCGGCGACTCCAAACGTGTGCCGCCGCCATGGAACCGCCAGAACGCTGCCGCATTTCCCGCCTCATTCGGCATCTAGGCGGGGCTATTCGATCAACGGAGCCTCCCCCAAAGCATGAAGAAAACCAACCGGACCGCGCTTGTCGCGGTAACGATCGCGGCTGGCCTGATGGCTGGCGCCTCGTCCGCCTCCTCCGCCGCCGCGCAGTGCGGTCGCGCTTCCTGGTATGCGCTGCATTCCAGAACCGCCTCAGGGGAACGCATGAACCCCTCGGCACTGACCGCCGCCCACCGCTCCCTGCCCTTCGGCACCAAGCTCAGGGTCACCAACAAGAACAACGGCCGCAGCGTGGTCGTGCGCATCAACGATCGCGGTCCGTTCGTGAGGGGACGCATGCTCGATCTGTCCCGCGGCGCCGCCAGCGAGCTCGGCTTCATCGGTTCGGGCCACACCGCAGTCTGTATGGCGCGCGTCTGATCCGGCTCTGAATCGAAAACGGAGCCTGGGCTCGACCGAGCCGCCTCGCGCTTTTTCGGCACCACGCTCTTGCTGTCGCACCACGATCCAAGGCGAGCCTGCGGGTCCCGGATCGTGGCCGGTGTCCGGCATGAGGGGCCGGACACATATCCTTCACACTTCGGCACTGCACACTGAGCCGGCTCCACCGTTCGAGGCTGATTCTCAACAGGTTAAACCAAAGAAGCATTCGTCAGACAAAATGACGTATTGCATCGCAACAATATCTTGCTAACCTCGCCGGGAGACATTCAAGGCTCGGCGCTGTTCGTCGTCCTTTTGGTCGTCGGACGGCAGCGAGGTTCGCGATGTTCTACCAGCTCTACGAACTGAACCATGCGGCGCTGCAGCCGGCCCGTCTCTATGCCGACGCGGTGCGGCTCTTCTACTCCAACCCGCTCAATCCGATTTCCCACACACCCTTCGGCCGCTCGGTGGCTGCGACCGCCGAGCTCTTCGAGCGCACCACCCGGCGCTACGGCAAGCCGCAATTCGGCCTCGACAAGACCGTGGTCGACTGGAAAAACGTCGCCGTCACGGAAAAGACGGTTTGGTCGAAGCCCTTCTGCAACCTCATCCGTTTCGAGCGCGCGCTGCCCGCCGGCCGCAAGCCCGACCCGAAGCTTTTGATCGTGGCGCCGATGTCGGGCCATTACGCGACGCTGCTGCGCGGCACGGTCGAGGCGATGCTGCCCCATGCCGACGTGCACATCACCGACTGGGTCGATGCCCGCATGGTGCCGGTCTCGCAAGGCAGCTTCGATCTCGACGACTATATCGACTATGTCATCGACATGTTCCACGCGCTCGGCCCCGACACGCATGTGATGGCCGTGTGCCAGCCTTCCGTTCCGGTGCTGGCGGCGGTGGCGGTAATGGAGAAGCGCGGCGACCCCTTTGTGCCCTCGACCATGACGCTGATGGGCGGTCCGGTCGACACCCGCCGCAATCCGACCGCGGTCAATCTTCTGGCCGAGGAAAAGGGCAGCGACTGGTTCCGCGACAATGTCATCATGCAGGCGCCGTGGCCGGGGCCGGGTTTCGGCCGCGAGGTCTATCCGGGTTTCCTGCAGCTTTCGGGCTTCATGAGCATGAACCTCGATCGCCACATCATCGCCCACAAGGATTTCTTCATGCACCTTGTGAAGCATGATGGCGACAGCGCCGAGAAGCACCGCGACTTCTACGACGAATATCTGGCGGTGATGGACCTGACGGCGGAATTCTACCTGCAGACGGTCGACACTGTGTTCGTGCGCCACGCTTTGCCGAAGGGCGAGATGACGCATCGCGGCGAGCCGGTCGATCCGAAGGCGATCCGCAACGTCGCGCTTTTGACCATCGAGGGCGAGAACGACGACATTTCCGGGCTCGGTCAGACCCAGGCCGCGCATGACCTTTGCGTCAACGTCCAGGCAGACAAAAAAGCGCATTACATGCAGCCGGCGGTCGGCCATTACGGCGTTTTCAACGGCTCGCGCTTCCGCTCGGAGATCGTGCCGCGCATCGTCGACTTCATTTCCAGCTATGGCCGCCAGAACCGGGTGGCGACAAAGCCGAAGCTGGTCCGTTCCGCAAAAAGCTGAACGGCGCAACTCCTTCGTTCCGCTGCCGCCCGGCGGCTGGCAGTGTTGCGCCCATGCCTCTGTTGCGAAAGTGCCGCTACGGGATCGTGCAAGTAACCATGCCGTCAAACTGGCCGTCGTCTCTAATTGACACGGACTGTAAATCGCCCTTAACGTTTCGTTAATAAAGAACAGGGCGGGGGCAATGACTTCCTCAGCGATGACGCGGATACTGCGCTTATGTGCAGCCGCAGGACTGGCGATCTCTGCGCATTGGGCGGTGCCGGCATGGGCGGCGGGCGCAATGTCCACGGGCGGCCTAACGTCGCAGCCGATCGGCCATTATGATTTCTGCAAGTCGCATCCGAGCGAATGCAACATCCGCCCGGTCGATCTCGATCCGGCCAGGATGACGGACAGCCTGTGGCGCCGGCTGATCAGCGTGACGGCCAAGGTCAACGCCGCCGTCAAGCCGATGAGCGACCTCGATCACTATGGCAAGGACGAAGTCTGGGCCTATCCGGACGACGGCTATGGCGATTGCGAGGACTATGTGCTGGAAAAGCGCCGCCAGCTCTACCGAATGGGCATGTCGCTGGCGGACCTTTTGATCACCGTCGTGCGCAAGCCCGATGGCGAAGGCCATTCGGTGCTGACGGTGCGCACCGACAAGGGCGACTACGTTCTCGACAATTTGACCGACAAGATCAAAGCCTGGGACGCGACCGGCTATCGCTTCCTCAAGCGCCAGACGATCGACAACACCGGACGCTGGGTCTCGATCCGCGACGGCCAGCAGGTGCTTGTCGGTTCCGTGCAGTAGGCGAAAGCCTCAGGCTCACGCACTTCGAAATTTTTCTCGACTCCATGAACCGTTTCCGTTCGGCCGGCGACACATAGCCGTGGACGACAAACCCAACCATGGAGAATTTCAATGACTGCTTGCCTGCGAAACACTTTGCTTGCGGCCATCGCCGCGTCGGCCCTGAGCGGATCGGCCCTGGCGGACGAGACCACCAAAAGCTGCGCCAAGACCAATCTCAACGACCTGTGGAGCGGCCGCTGCTGCAGCGTCAGCTCCGCGAACTGCCTTGGCGGCGGCAATGGTGGCCGCGATCATCAGGGCCATCAAGGCAATGGCGGCCGGGGCAGCACCAATGGCGGCAGCGCCGGCAAACCCTGATCTCAAGACTTCAGACAGAGCCGAACCAAGCGCCAGCGGACAATGCGATCCGCGGGTGCCAGACACCTGGAATTATGGACGCCGGCCAAGAGCCGTGCGGATCGATGCGCTGAGGCGGCGCAGTTCCGCCTCATCGAGCCTCTCGATGCTCTCGGCGAGCAGATTGGCCAGCTCGGTCGCCGCCGGCGACAGGCCGGACGTGTCGATCCTGACCCTGGGATGCGAGCTTTCCGCGAGCCGGGCTAGGTCCTCGGCATCGTCCCAGATGATATTGAAATAACCGATGATCTTCTGGATCAGGGTCCAGGTCGGCGCGCCGCGGCGGCCGTGCTCGAGCGCCGACAGATAGGCGGCGCTGACGCCGATGGCTTCGGCCATCGCCTTCTGGCTGACGCCGCGCTCGGCGCGCAGCGCCCTGAGCTTCTCGCCGAACGGGGTCACACCGGTCGCCTCATGGACGCGTCCGCCGCAGCCGAACATAGAGAGCGCCCGAGCCGCCATGGTTGCGGGCGGCATGGTCGTGGCTGGAAACGAGGTGGCGGAAGGCGGGCGTCGACAGCCAGGCCGGCACGGCGCGGCGCAGGATGCCGTCGCCGCCCGAGGACGATCCCTTGCCGGTGATGATCAGCACGTAGCGGACGCCGCCGGCATGTGCGCGGTTGAGGAAGGTCAGCAGCAGCGAATAGGCCTCGTCCTGCGTCATGCCGTGCAGGTCGACGCGGCCTTCGATCGGCAGCCGGCCTTTCTTCAACTTGTGCAGCGTCTGGTCGTCGAGCGAGTGCGCCACATGCGGGGTCTTCGGCTTGGCGGCCACGGCCGCGACGCCATTGGCGGCAGGCCGCGGCGGCTCGGGCTTGGGCTCGACGATGTCGGGGATCTCGATGGCGGTCTTGCCCTTCAGCGGCCGGGCCGAGCGGGCGACCAGGTTCCACAGGATGCGGTCGTCGTCGCTGAGATGGTCGTCACGGCGGCTCATCGGATCGCTCCATCCAGAAGCGCACGCGGCACCAGCGCATAGAAGTCGGCTGCGTTGCGGACCACGCCGGCGATTTCGCCTGCCGCGTCGCCCGAGCCGGCGAAGAGATCGCCGCGCGCGGGTCCGGTTATGGCCGAGCCGGTGTCCTGCGCGATCATCAGCCTCCGGAACGGTTTTTGATCGAAGGCGGTGAGGGTCGGCGCATCGATATAGAAGGGCGTGCCGAATGTGTGCAGCAGGCGGTCGACCGCGACCGAGCGGCCCGGCGTCAGCGGCACCTTGGCGGCGGCGATCGGACCAAGCGCGGCGTCATCGACCGCGGCCTCGCGGAAGAAGATATAGGAGCGGTTCTGCCAGAGGATCTCGTCGACCCGGTCGGGATGCTCCTTGAACCAGGCGCGGATCGACTGCATCGTCACCTTTTTCAGCGGGATTTCGCCGAGGTCGCTCAAGATCTTGCCCGGGCCGGTGAAGCGCTGGCCGGACTTCGCGGCATAGGTGACGCGGGCGAGCCTGCCGTCGGTCATCTTCAGGCGCGCAGCGCCCTGCACATGGATGAAGAAGGCGTCGACCTTCTCGGCGAGCCAGGCGATTTCGAGATTTTTGCCAGCGAGCGCGCCGCGCTCGATTTCGCCGCGGTCGAAATATTCGACCGGAACACCATCCGTCCGGCGGGCGAAGGCCAGATAGGCATCCATGCCGGCCGGCCGGTTGCCGTCGTCGACGTCGATCAGGTCGGAGGGGCGGGACAGCAACGGCACGGTGAACCGCCCGGTCCTGACCGGCGAGGCCTCGACCTCGGGTTCGTAGAAGCCGGTGACGAGACCCGAGCCGTTTTCAGCCTTGACCAGCATCGGTACGAAATGCCGCTCGAAGAAGGATCGCGCCTCGGACCTGCCCGGCGCCGAAACGGCGCGCGCCTCGGCATAGGCATCGGCAAACGCATTGAAATCGACGCCAAGCGATCCGGTCCGGTAGGGTTTTATCGGCGCCTGGAAAGCCGAGCGGCGAAACGCAGCGAAGGCTGCAGTATGATCATCCCCGCGCCACCCGGGCAGGTCGTCAAAAGATGTTTCGCTGAGTATGGGAGAGAGCGGCACGACCGAGCCCCGCCGCCTGGATCTAGTCTTCTTCTTCGGTGGCGACGAGCTTCCAGTTCGGGTCGCGCGAGCGGGTGTCGCGAGCGAAGGTCCAGACATCCTTGACCTCGGCCACCGTTTCCGGGTCGCCATCGATGACGGCGCCGGCCTGGTCGCGGGTCGCCGAGATCAGCTCGGAGACGACGCGCAGCGTGATATGCGCTTCCGAACCCTTCATTTCGGCGGCGACGATGTCGGCCTTGTCGATGCCGACGAAGGAGGATTGGATTTTTTCCGACTTCGCCTCGCGTTCGCCGATGGCAGCGACGAAGCCGTCATAGACTTCGCGCGACAGGAGATTCTTCAGTGTCTTACGGTCGCCGTCGGCATAGGCCATGACGATCATCTCATAGGCCATCTTGGCGCCGTCGACGAAGGTCTTGGGATCGAAGGATGGATCGTTGTCCTTGATCGTGCGCAGGCCCTTGTTGAGGTCGGTATCCGGCTTGGCGAAGGCGTCGATCGCGGCATAGGTCTCGGCCGCGGGTTCGCCCGGCATGCGCTTGCGCGGCAGCGACACGACATTTTCAGGCTTCTGCGCCGCATCGGCCTCGCGCGTGCGGCTCGCCGAATAGGGATCGAAGGGCGGGCGCTCGTTTCCGGTGCGACGTCCAAGCACGTTGCGCAGCTGGAAAAAGATCACAACCGCCGCAATCAAAAAGAAAATCGTGCCGAAGTCGAAGAAACCCATAATTTCCGCCAACTCGATCCCTGTCCTTGCCGCACCGGCGTAAACCCCTCGGGGATCGCGGTCGCATAGCGTTCAACACCCAAAGCATATAGAACGGCAGGCGCTATCATTCAAATCAAAGGCAGCCATACCTATCTAAAGGCGCCAAGGCCAGCGGCGATTGTCCGCGAGCGCCGCAAAAGAAGAAAGCGATTGGTCGAGACTTTGCGCATTTCCTTCATCCCGTTGTTCCTGCTGTTGCTGCCGCTGCTGGAGATCGGCGGCTTCGTCGTCGTCGGACGCGAAATCGGCGCTTTGGCCACGGTCGGACTGGTCATCCTGTCCAGCGTCGCCGGCAGCCTGCTGCTTCGGCATCAGGGTTTCGGCGTCATGGCGCGGGTGCGGACGGAAATGGATGCCGGGCGCGATCCCAGCCGCCAGCTCGCGCATGGGGCGATGATCGTGCTGGCGGCGATCCTTTTGATCATCCCGGGCTTCATCACCGACATCTTCGCCATTCTTCTCTTGTTGCCGCCGGTGCGCGACTTCGCCTGGCGCCTGCTCAAGAACCGCATCGTCATGGCGACCAGCTTCGGCCTCGGCTTTTCGGCCCGCCGGCGCGACAACGTCATCGACCTCGACGACAGCGACTATTCGCGCGACGATTATCCGAACCGGCCGGACCACAATTCACCCTGGCGGCGACTGAAGAACGATTAGTCTCGGACCTGTCGCCGATAGGGGCGGCAAAACTTGTTTTGTCCGGCCGAGCATGGTAGCGAACCCGCGATTTCAATCCGGTCAGCAATGCTGCCCAGGCAAAAGGACTAAGGCTCATGGCCAGCAACGATGACGCGGCGACCGGCGCCGCCAACGGCAACGGCACCCAGAATCAGCCCTCGCTCAATGTGCTTGCGCAATATGTGAAGGATCTGTCCTTCGAGAGCCCCGGCGCGCCCAACTCGCTGCGCGGCCGCGACAAGGCACCGGGCATCGCCATCAATGTCAACGTCAACGCCAACCCGCTTTCGGACAAGCAGTTCGACGTCAATCTGACGCTGAACGCCAAGGCGTCCTTCGACCAGGAAGTGCTGTTCAATGTCGAGCTGGTCTATGGCGGCGTCTTCGCGATTTCGGGCTTTCCGCAGGAGCACATGCTGCCGCTGCTCTTCATCGAATGTCCGCGGCTGCTGTTCCCGTTCGCCCGCCAGATCATCGCCGACGCCACCCGCAATGGCGGCTTCCCGCCGCTGATGCTCGACCCGATCGACTTCGCGCAGATGTTCCAGCAGAGGATTGCCGAGGATCAGGCTGCGGCGAGCAAGGTCCAGGTGAGCTGAGGCGAGCGACGCCATACCACTTCGAGAGCCCGGCTTCGCGCCGGGCTGTTTTGTTTAGACGTCGGAGATTGGCGAAAACCTCCGCGCGGTCGTCATTCCAGGGCGGAGCAAGGAGCGGAGCGACGCGCGCAGACCCTGGAATCCATGCCGTTACGCCAAGGCGTTGCTGCGGTTACAGAATTCTGCACCGTTACGCCCTACGGCAGAGGTCACGGCATGGATACTCGGGTCAAGCCCGAGTATGACGACGTCACGGAGGTTTTGGCCAATCTCCAACGTCAGCGCCAACAGCGCCCGCTCAACCCACCGCCACCTTGAGCCAGAGCGCCTTTTCACCGAGCGTCGAAACCAGCCCGGCATGCGCCGCGCGGTCCGCTTCGCTCAGCCGCGGCGGCAGGGCGATGGGCCGGGCGCCGATGGAGATGTCGATATCGGCCACCTCGCCGGCGCCGTTCATCTGCACGGCCACGGATTCCAGAACCAGTGCCGCCTGCTTGCCGCCGATGAGCTCGATATAGACCTCGGCCAGCAATTCGGAGTCGAGCAGCGCGCCGTGCTTGGTGCGGCGGGTGTTGTCGATGCCGTAGCGCCGGCAGAGCGCATCGAGCGAGTTCGGGCCCATCGGATGCTTGCGGCGGGCCAAAGCGAGCGTGTCGACGATGCGGCCGGGATCGATGGCCGGATGGTCGAGCCGGCTGTATTCAAGATTGAGGAAGCCGAGGTCGAAGGTGGCGTTGTGCGCGATCAGCTTGGCGCCGTCGGTGAAGGCCAGCCACTCATCGACGATCTCGGCGAAGGTCGGCTTGCCGACCAGGTCGGCGGCGCTGATCCCATGCACGGCCTGGGCCTCGGCGTGGATGGCGCGGCCTTGCGGATTGATGAATTTGTGGAAGGTGCGGCCGGTCGGAAAACGGTTGACCAGCTCGACGCCGCCGAGCTCGATAATGCGGTCTTCGCGCAAATCGAGCCCGGTGGTTTCCGTATCGAAGATGATCTCACGCATTCGAATCAGTTCGCTTCCCAAGCGAGCAGAATCATATACCAGAACAAAATGGCAATGGGGGCTGGTGACGGCCTGACGCATGACCTCCGAAAATCGGAATCGATTTTCGGAAAAGGATCATGCGCGAAATCAAGCGTTACAGCGTCCTTGCGCGTCCGAACGGACGCGCGGCGCTGTAATGTCAGAAGCCGGCTTTGCCGGACTTTTCCCCTGAGAGTTCGGCGATGATCGCCTCGACCGCCTTTCGCGCCGCATCGAAGCCATGGCCGGTGTCGATGATGAAATCGGCATGGCGGCGCTTTTCGGCGTCGGGCACCTGCTTGGCGAGGATGGACGAAAACTTCTCCTCGTCCATGCCGGGCCTGGCGAGCACGCGCTCGCGCTGGATTTCGGGCGACGCGGTGACGACCACGACCTTGTCGACGCGGTTGCGGCCGCCGGTTTCGAACAGCAACGGGATGTCGAGCACGGCGAGCGGCGCGCCGGCGGCGCGATGTCTCGCCAGAAACGCATCGGCGTCGGCGCGCACCAGCGGGTGAATGATCGCCTCGAGCTGCTTCAGCGCAGCCGGATCGGCGAGCACTTTTACGGCGAGCTTCGCGCGATCGACCGCGCCTGCCTGCGTCGTGCCCGGGAAAGCCGCTTCGACCAAAGGCGCTGCCTTGCCGGAATAAAGGCGATGCACCGTCTCATCCGAATCATGCACAGGCACGCCGGCCTCGGCGAACATTTTCGCCGTGGCGGACTTGCCCATGCCGATCGATCCGGTGAGGCCGAGCACGATCATCAATGGCCCTCGATGTCGGCAACGATCATGCGCCGCAATTCGGGCGTGACGTCCGGCTTCCGGCCGAACCAGCGTTCGAAGCCGGGCACGGCCTGATGCAGCAGCATGCCGAGCCCATCGACGGTCTTCAGGCCACGCGCCCTGGCCGCGGCAAGCAAAGGCGTTTCGAGCGGCACATAGACAATGTCGGTGACGATGGTGTGGCCGGGCAACGCGCTCGGCTCGGCGGCGAGGGCTTCGTTGCCATGCATGCCAAGCGCCGTGGTGTTGATGAGCAGGCCGGCATCGGCAAGCAGCTCGCGGACCGCGCCCGCGCCGTGCGCCGAAACGCCGGCGCCGAAGTGGCGGCTGAGTTCCTCGGCTCTCGCGAGCGTCCGATTGACGATGCGGATATCCTTGATGCCGCGCTGTTTCAGCGCGTGGATGACCGCGCGGGAGGCGCCGCCGGCGCCCAGAACCACGGCCGGCCCATTGGCAGCCCAGCCCGGCGCATGGTCGTCGAGGTTGGCGGCGAAACCGTAGCCATCCGTGTTGCCGCCCCAGAGAAGGCCATCTTCGAACCACAGCGTGTTGGCGGCGCCGATCGCGTCGGCGGCATGGTCTCGGCGGGCCACTCCGGCGAAAGCGGCTTCCTTGTGCGGAATGGTGACATTGCCGCCACGGTAGCCGTTCTCGCCGAGGGATTTCAGGAAGGCGGCGAAATCCGCCGGCGCGACGTCGATCGCTTCATAGCTGCCGTCGATGCCATATTGCGCCAGCCAATAACCATGGATCTTCGGCGAGCGCGAATGGGCGATCGGATGTCCGGTGACAAAAGCTTTTGCCTCAGCCATCGATCGCTCCCAATCCGCGCAATTCCTTCAGCAACGGCAAAAGCGGCAGGCCGACGATGGTGAAATAGTCGCCCTCGATCTTCTCGAACAGCTGGATGCCTTCGCCTTCGATCTGATAGGCGCCGACGCTGGACAGCGCCTTGGCGCCGACGCGGGCCAGGTGCCGGCCGATGAAGGCAGGATCGAGCTTGCGCATGGTCAGGCTGGCGACGCCGACGTGACGCCACAGCACCTCGCCGTCGCGGCAAAGCACGGCAGCGCTGTTCAATTGATGCGTCTTGCCCGAGAGCGCGAGCAGGTGGCGGCGAGCGCCTTCCATGTCGGCGGGCTTATGAAAAATCTCGTCGCCCAGCGACAGGGTCTGATCGCAGCCGAGGACGAGGGAAGCTGGCTTGCGCTCGCTAACTTCGGTCGCCTTGGCCTCGGCCAGGATCGACGCGACATCCTCCGGCGAAACGCCGCTGTCCTTCAGCGGAGCCTCAAGCGCGCGCTCGTCGACATTTGCCGGCACCGCCTCGATGTCGAGGCCGGCATTGACGAGCATCGCCTTGCGGTACGGGCTGCCCGAAGCGAGGATGATTTTCTCGGCCATGATGGTTCATCCAACGATTGCGACCCGTCCGACACCCCTCATCCGTCTCGGCGCTGTCGCGCCGATCCACCTTCTCCCACAAGGGGAGAAGGAAAGTCCTGGGCCATCGCCGCTGCAAAACCGCTATCTAGTGGTAATTGCGGGATGCCGGTGCCGCGTTCTTCCTTCTCCCCTTGTGGGAGAAGGTGGCCGAGCGAAGCTCGGTCGGATGAGGGGTGTTGGACGGAGTGCTCACCTATGTCGCTTGCCCTAGCGCGTCTTGCCCCGCAGGGCAACAATCGCGGCCGCCGTTTCCTCTATGGAGCGGCGGCTGACATCGATCATCGGCCAGCCATGCCTCGTGCAGAGCTGGCGGGCATAGGCGAGCTCCTCGTTGATCGCGGCGCGGTCGACATAATCCGTTGGCACGAAGGCGGCGCTGTTGCCGAGAATGCGGTTCTGCCTCACATGCGAGATACGCTCGGCCGTGGCGACCAGGCCGACGACCAAAGGCGTCTTGGCGACGATCAGGCTTTCGGGCAGCGGCACGCCGAGCACGATCGGGATGTTGGCGGTCTTGATGCCGCGATTGGCGAGATAGATGCTGGTCGGCGTCTTCGAGGTGCGCGAGATGCCGATCAGCACGACATCGGCATCGTCCATATTGGCCGGGAGCTGGCCGTCATCATGCTCCATGGTGAAATTCAAGGCATCAATGCGGCGGAAATATTCGGCATCGAGCACATGCTGGGCGCCGACGCGGCGGCCGGCCGGCGTGCCGAGATAGGACTGGAAGACGGTGAGCACCGGTTCAAGCACCGAGACGCAAGGCAGGCCCATCGCCGCGCAGCGCTCGTCGATCGACCGGGCAAGCTTCTGGTCGACGACTGTGTAGAGGATGATGCCGGGCTCCTCCTCGATGTCATCAAAGACCTTGGCGACCTGCTTCTCGGTACGGATCAGCGGATAGATATGCTCGATGGCGCGCGCGTCCTTGTATTGCGCGGACGCCGCGCGGCCGGCCGCCAGCAGCGTCTCGCCGGTGGCGTCGGAGATCAGGTGCAGGTGGAAGAAGCTCTGAGGTTTGTTCACAGGGGATGGGTCCAGGCTGTGGGCAATTGTGGACAAGGCTGGATGGACAGGCCTCGGGTAAGGAAGCGACTGTATCAGATGGCCGCTTGTCCACAATTCGACCCGCTGTAGGCTTTGTCGCGGTGCTGGGGACAAAACCGGGGATCAACTTTTGTTGGCCGATTTCGTCCACAGCACGCAGTTCGGAACGGAAAGCTCAAGCTTTTGACTCCAAAGCCTGAATCCGCTTCGTCCCCAGATCCCTCCAAATTGCGAAAGCGAGTACGCGACAATATGCTGACTGGCCTTTTCGAGCCGCAGGCTGGACAGGTCGCAACCATCACAACCAACAGACTCTTAGAATCAGAAGACTCTTTTAAAATAGATATTTGATTTAAGAGGACCAGAGAGGGCAGCGCAGGATGGCTGGGAAACGGATCATGCTGGACGTCCTCAAGGGCGAGACGGTTTCACCGCCGCCGCTCTGGATGATGCGTCAGGCGGGCCGCTATCTTCCGGAGTATCGCGAGACCAGGAAGCGAGCAGGATCCTTCCTCGATCTCTGCTACGATCCGGACCTCGCGGTCGAAGTGACGCTGCAGCCGATCGAGCGCTTCGGCTTCGACGCTTCGATCCTGTTCTCCGACATTCTCGTCGTGCCCAATGCCCTGGGACGCGAGGTTCGTTTCGAGGAAGGCCGCGGGCCGATCCTGAAGCCGATCTCGGCGGCCGAGATTGCGGCATTGAATGGCAATGTGTTTCACGTGAATCTCGAACCGGTCTATGAGACCGTGCGCCGGTTGCGGGCGAAACTGCCCAACGAGACGACGTTGATAGGCTTCTGCGGCGCGCCCTGGACGGTGGCGACCTATATGATCGCGGGCCACGGAACGCCCGACCAGGGCCCTGCCCGGCTTTTCGCCTATCGCGAGCCCGAGGCCTTCGCGAGGCTTTTGAAGATTCTGGCCGATCATTCGGCCGCTTATCTCATCCGCCAGATCGAAGCCGGCGCCGATGTGGTGCAGATTTTCGACTCGTGGTCAGGCGTGCTGGACGAACCGTCCTTCGAGGCCTTCTGCGTCGAACCGGTGGCCGAGATCGTCCGTCAGGTGAAGGCGGCCTACCCCGATGTGCCGGTGATCGGCTTTCCGAAGGGAGCCGGCGAACGCTATCGCAACTACAGGAAGAAGACCGGCATTGCCGGCCTTGGCCTCGACTGGACCGTGCCTTTGTCGATGGCGAAGGAATTGCAGCGCGACGGCGCGGTGCAAGGCAGTCTCGATCCGCTGCGCCTAGTTGCCGGTGGCAAGGCGCTGGCCGACGGCGTCGATGCCATTCTGAGGAGTTTGGGCGGCGGGCCGCTGATCTTCAATCTCGGCCACGGCATCACGCCGGAAACGCCGGTGGCGCATGTCGAGGCGATGGTCAAGATGGTGAGGGGCCAGCGATGAGCAACGAGAACAGCACCGGCCAGGCGATGAAGCGCATGGTGATCGGCAATGCCCTGCTCGTCGTGGCGACGGCGCTTCTCTATGCCGTGGCCGGCGACGGCTTCTATCTCTGGGCGAAGGCGATCCATGTGATCGCGGTCATCTCCTGGATGGCCGGCATGCTCTATCTGCCCAGGTTGTTCGTCTATCACATCGATGCCGAGAAAGGCTCGGTCCAGTCCGAGACCTTCAAGGTGATGGAACGCCGGCTGCTCAGGGCCATCATCAATCCGGCGATGATCGTGACCTGGGTGTTCGGGCTTTGGCTGGCCTGGAAAGGTTTTGCATTCCAGGGCGGCTGGCTGCACGCCAAAATCGCGCTGGTGCTCGTCCTTTCGGGCCTGCATGGCTATCTCGCCGGCGCGGTCAGGAAATTCGCCGAGGACAAGAACGAAAAACCGGCACGCCACTGGCGGATCGTCAACGAGATCCCCACATTGTTGATGATCGTCATCGTCATCCTGGTGATCGTGAAGCCGTTCTAGATCAGGAGCATGGTTTTTTCCGAAAGCCGGTTCCCACTTTTTAGCTCACGCTGACCCCGGTTCGGGGATCATGCTTTAGCTTCCCCCGGCCAGCCAGGATCCGCAAAAGGCGGCTTGCTCTTTCAGGCGACCGACGATAAAAGACGGGTCTTCCTTCCCGTCATGCGCCGCCCCTTTTACTCGCTTTCGGCCGCGCCCGGCATTTGTCGTATTCAGCCGATTTTTCTCCCCAAAGCCTACCCAGAGTCTATCTAATGCAAGAAATGAAACTCGCAGAGTTCAAGAACAAGAAGCCGCCAGAGCTGATCGCTTATGCCGAATCGCTCGAGGTGGAGAACGCCAGCGTCATGCGCAAGCAGGAGCTGATGTTCGCGATCCTGAAGAAGCTCGCCGCCCAGGACATCGAGATCATCGGCGACGGCGTCGTCGAGGTGCTGCAGGATGGTTTCG
Source organism: Mesorhizobium sp. CA4 (assembly GCF_020165075.1). Lineage (NCBI taxonomy): Bacteria > Pseudomonadati > Pseudomonadota > Alphaproteobacteria > Hyphomicrobiales > Phyllobacteriaceae > Mesorhizobium > Mesorhizobium sp. CA4. The sequence continues at coordinate 12,703 of NZ_JAIUHK010000018.1, read as the reverse complement.
GCTTCCTGCGCTCGGCCAACGCCAACTACCTGCCGGGCCCCGACGACATCTATATCTCGCCGTCGCAGATCAGGCGCTTTTCGCTCAAGACCGGCGATACGGTCGAAGGACCGATCCGGAGTCCGAAAGAGGGCGAGCGCTATTTCGCGCTGCTCAAGGTCAACACCATCAATTTCGACGATCCCGAAAAGATCCGGCACAAGATCCATTTCGACAATCTGACGCCGCTCTATCCGACCAAGCGGCTGAAGATGGAGGTCGACAATCCGACCTCCAAGGACATCTCGCCACGCGTGATCGATCTGGTCGCGCCGATCGGCAAGGGCCAGCGCGCGCTGATCAACGCGCAGCCGCGCACCGGCAAAACGGTGTTGATGCAGAACATCGCCCATTCGATCACCGCCAACCATCCGGAATGCTATCTGATCGTGCTTCTGATCGACGAGCGTCCGGAGGAAGTGACCGACATGCAGCGTTCGGTGAAGGGCGAGGTGATCTCCTCGACCTTCGACGAGCCGGCGGCACGTCACGTGCAGGTCGCCGAAATGGTGATCGAGAAGGCCAAGCGCCTGGTCGAGCATGGCCGTGACGTGGTCATCCTTCTGGATTCGATCACTCGTCTCGGCCGCGCCTACAACACAGTGGTGCCGTCATCCGGCAAGGTGCTGACCGGCGGTGTCGACGCCAACGCGCTGCAGCGCCCGAAGCGCTTCTTCGGCGCCGCCCGCAATATCGAGGAAGGCGGGTCGCTGACCATCATCGCGACCGCGCTGATCGATACCGGCAGCCGCATGGACGAAGTCATCTTCGAAGAGTTCAAGGGCACCGGCAACTGCGAAATCCAGCTCGACCGCAAGGTGGCCGACAAGCGCATCTACCCGGCGATGGATATCCTCAAGTCCGGCACCCGCAAGGAAGACCTGCTTGTGCCGCGGGCGGACCTGCAGAAGATCTTCGTGCTGCGCCGCATCCTCGCGCCGATGGGCACGACCGACGCGATCGAGTTCCTTATCGACAAGCTCAAGCAGACCAAGACCAACGCGGATTTCTTCGATTCGATGAATACGTGATTGGGCGGCCCTTCCCCCTTCTCCCACAAGGGGAGAAGGGGGAAGGCGCTATCGCCGCAGCAATTTCTCCAACTCCTCCGCATCCGTCACCACCGGCAGACACACCTGTCCGCTGCAGAACCAGGCGCCCGCCTTGTCCGTCGGCCGCAAAACGCCGCCCGGCAGCGACGGTCGATTCGCTTGCGTACCAATCGGCACAAAGATGTCGACCCGACGTGGGTCGGGGTTCCGATTCGCAACCGGAACGAGGCTTGAAGACTCCGGCTTGTCTATGATGACGAGCTTCAATGGTTCGAGCGCCAGCGCGCAGGCGTTGACGATGCCGGCCTGGCCATAGGCCTGCTGGGATGCGCGGCCCATGGCGTGTTCGGCGGTCGCCCAGGCCTTTTCCCAGAGATCGGGATCGCCGGTGAGCGAGGAAAGCCGCACCAGCGCCTCGACGATCTGGCTGGTGGCCGAGGGGATTGCTTCATCGACATCGCCGCGGATGCGGATCGGCACGTCGCCGCTGTCCGACGCCGTCAGCCAGTAGCCGGTCTGATCGCCATCCAGATGCCAGCGGTCGAGCTCGCCGACGAACTGCCTGGCGCGATCGGAATAGACCGGATCGCAGGTCGCCTCGAACAGCGCGATCGCCGCGTTGGTCATGGCGGCGTAGTCGCTGGACAGCGCCGGAAAGAGTTTTTTCGTGCCGAGCATGGAATGCGGCAGGCGGCCGTCCTGGCTGGCCTCGACAATATGGCCGAAGGCCTTGGCTGCCGCCTCGATCCAGTCAGGCCGCCCAAGGGAGCGACTCGCTTCGGCAAGCGCGGCGATCATCAGCCCGTTCCAGTCGGTGAGCGCCTTGCCGTCGCGCCCTGGCCTGACCCGCCCTTCGCGAACGCCCAACAGCTTTGCCTTTAGAGGCGCAAGTTGCGCGTAGTCGGCGACGCCTTGAGCTTGCTGCGCCTCGCTCTGGCGAATGATCGGCTTGCCTTCCCAGGCAGACGGGGCGGCGAGCTCGAAATACCGGAAGAAGGTCGACGCATCGTCGCCGAGCGCGGCTTCGACTTCGTCGCGGTTCCAGGTGTAGAAAAGCCCCTCCTCGCCGTCACTGTCGGCATCGAGACTTGCGGCGAAGGCGCCGCCGTCGACCCGCATTTCGCGCAGCAGCCAGTCGACGGTCTCTTCGATTCGTATTCGGAACAGGTCGTTGCGGCTCGCGGCATAGGCCCAGTTGCACAGGCGGATCAGCTGGGCGTTGTCGTAAAGCATCTTCTCAAAATGCGGCACCAGCCATTCGGCATCGGTCGAATAGCGGCTGAGGCCGCCGCCGATGTGATCGTAGATGCCGCCGGCGAGCATTTTATCGAGGCTGATGAGCACGGCATCACGATGGTTCGCTTGGCCGGCGCGCAGCCAGGACAGCCAGAGCGTGTGCATGAAGGGCGCATTGGGGAATTTCGGCGCGCTTTTCAAGCCGCCGAGATCGCGGTCGATCATGCCGTCGATGCGGCCGGCGAGATCGGCGAGCGTGTCGCGGGCGAGCTCCGCCTTGCCTTTGGCGCCAGCCAGTTGCTGCTCGACATGGGCGATCAACCCGTCGGCGCTTCCGGCGAGGCTCTGCTGCTTTTCGCGCCAGGCCTTGTCGACTGCTTCCAGCACCTGGATGAAGCCTGGCCTTCCGTAACGCGCCTCGCGCGGAAAATAGGTGCCGCCCCAGAAGGGCTTGCCGTCGGGCGTCAGGAACATCGTGAGCGGCCAGCCGCCCTGCTCGCCCATGGCCTGCAACGCCGCCATATAGATCTGGTCGATGTCGGGCCGCTCCTCGCGATCGACCTTGATATTCACGTAGAGCCGGTTCATGACGGCCGCCACGGCGTTGTTCTCGAAGCTTTCGTGGGCCATGACATGGCACCAGTGGCAGGCGGCGTAGCCGATGGAGAGCAGGATCGGCCGCCCGAGCTCCTTCGCTTCGGCAAGGGCGGCAGGCGACCAGCCGCGCCAATGGACAGGATTGTCGCTGTGCTGCCGCAGATAGGGGCTGGCTTCGTCGGCAAGCAGGTTTCGCGCGGGCAAGGTCACGATGGGGAGCTCCGCGTTCGGGTTTTGATGCGGCAAAGGCTAAAGTGCGAAGCGGTTTCGGCCGCATCATGCTCTACCTTTAATCTAGGCGGTTCGGCAGGTCCGGCAAATGATTTCGCCAATGGCTTCGAAGGATTCGATCGTAGCTCTATCCAGCGGCCGCTTGCCTGCCGGGATAGCCGTCATCCGTATTTCCGGCCCCAAGACTCGATTCGTGGTCGAAACGATCGCAGGGCCTGTTAAGAATCGGTTTACCAACTTGCGGACGCTCAGGGCGTCCGATGGCTCCACGATCGACCACGGCCTCGTTCTGTTCTTCCCAGGACCCGCCAGCTTCACAGGCGAGGACGTCGCCGAATTCCAGGTCCATGGCAGCCGCGCCGTCGCGGCCAAGATGCTGGAGACGATCACCGGCTTCGAGGGCGTCAGGCACGCCGAGCCGGGCGAATTCACCCGGCGCGCCTTTCTCAACGGCAGGCTGGATCTGGTGGAGACGGAGGCATTGGCCGATCTGGTCAATGCCGAGACGGAGGCGCAACGCCGCTTCGCCCTGCGCAATGCCGAAGGCGTGCAGAGCGAACTCTACTCGAACTGGCGCCGCCGGCTGATCCATGCGCGAGCCATGATCGAAGCGGAGATCGATTTCGCCGACGAGGAGGATGTGCCAGGCTCCGTTTCGGATGCGGTCTGGTCAGACGTGTCGGCAATGATTGGAGAAATCGAGCGTCACATCCAAGGGTTCAAGGCCGCGGAGATCATTCGCGACGGTTTCGAAGTGGTGATCCTTGGCTCCCCGAATGCCGGCAAGTCCAGCCTGTTCAACGCCCTAGCGCGGCGCGAGGCGGCGATCGTCACCGACGAGCCGGGCACGACCCGTGATCTGCTCGAGGTTGTCATGGACCTCAATGGGCTGAAGGTGCGGCTTGTCGATACGGCCGGGCTGCGGGAGGCTGCGGGCAAGGTCGAGTCGATCGGCATCGAAAGAGCGCGGGCCAAGGCTGACGTGGCGGATCTCGTCCTGCTGTTGGAGGACATGGCCGATCCGGCGCCCGTTGGGTTCCCAGGTGAGGCTCCGTTGCTGAGGATCGGAACGAAATCGGATATCGCCGAGACCGGCAGCGGCGACTACGACTTGGTGATTTCTTCCAAGGACGGCAGCGGTCTGGACCGCCTCCTGAACGAGATCGGAGCCCGCGCCGCCGCCGCGGTTGGCGAGGCGGGCGACGTCATGCCATCCAGGCTGCGTCATGTAGAGTTGCTCAAAGAGGCATTGCATTTCCTGCGGGCGGCGCTGTCGGGCCAAAGCCAGGAGCTGCGCGCCGAGGAACTGCGGCTGGCGGCCGAGCGCCTTGGGCGCATCATCGGTGCGGTCAATGTCGAAGATTTGCTCGACGTCATCTTTTCGCAGTTCTGCATCGGCAAGTGATTCACGTGAAACACTGGCGCGCCCCTGCCCGGCAGTGACTCACGTGAAACACTGATGCGATTTACCGGATCGATGTTTCACGTGAAACGCCTTCGTCCTTGACAGCAGGCGATAGCGGGGACATGTGTCAACCCAATCTCTGAAAGCGGATTGTTGAAAATGACCGATCACTATGATGTGGTGGTGGTGGGCGGCGGCCATGCCGGATGCGAGGCGGCGAGTGCTGCCGCGCGCGCCGGCGCCAGGACCGCGCTGGTGACGCTGCGCTTCGAGACAATCGGCGTCATGTCCTGCAATCCGGCGATCGGCGGTCTCGGCAAGGGACATCTCGTGCGTGAGATCGATGCCATGGACGGGCTGATGGGGCGCATCGCCGACGCCGCCGGCATTCAGTTCCGCCTGCTCAACCGCCGCAAGGGCCCCGCGGTCCGTGGTCCGCGCACCCAGGCCGACCGCAAGCTCTATAGGCTTGCCATGCAGGCCGCGATCAGCGAACAGGCCAATCTCGATGTGGTCGAGGGCGAAGTCCTTGACCTCGAGATCGAAGACGGTCGCGTCGCGGCGGTGCTGGTTTCGGGCGACCGGCGGCTGGCCTGCGGCGCGGTCGTGCTGACCACCGGCACCTTCCTGCGCGGGCTGATCCATATCGGCGAGAAGAAGATCGTCGCCGGCCGGATGAACGAGCAGGCGAGCCACGGGCTGTCGGCCACCATGGCGCGCGCGCGCTTCAAGCTCGGGCGCCTGAAGACCGGAACCCCCCCTCGCCTCGACGGCCGCACTATCGACTGGGCCTCGCTGGAAAGCCAGGCCGCGGACGAGGATCCGGTGCCGTTCTCACTGATGACGGACGCAATCGCCAATCCGCAGATCCATTGCGGCATTACCCGTACCATGCCGGGGACGCATGAGCTGATCCGCGCCAATCTCGGCCGCTCGGCGATGTATTCCGGTACGATCGAAGGCGTCGGGCCGCGCTACTGCCCGTCGATCGAGGACAAGATCGTCAAGTTCGGCGACCGCGAAGGCCATCAGATTTTCCTCGAGCCGGAAGGCCTCGACGACGACACCGTCTACCCGAATGGCATCTCGACCTCGCTGCCCGAAGATGTGCAACTCGAGATCCTGAAGACCATTCCCGGGCTGGAAAAGGCAACCATGCTGCAGCCGGGCTACGCGATCGAATATGACCATGTCGATCCGCGCGAGCTGAAGACGACGCTGGAGACGAAGCGGGTCGCCGGCCTTTTCCTGGCCGGGCAGATCAACGGCACGACCGGTTATGAAGAGGCCGGCGCGCAAGGGTTGCTTGCCGGCATCAACGCGGCGCGGACGGCATCTGGCGATGAGGCGGTCGTGCTCAGCCGCACCGAGGCCTATATCGGCGTGATGGTCGATGACCTGACCAGCCGCGGTATCGCCGAGCCCTATCGCATGTTCACCTCGCGCGCCGAGTTCAGGCTTTCCCTGCGGGCCGACAATGCCGACGAGCGGCTGACGCCGCTGGCGGAAAAGCTTGGCATCGCGTCGTCGGAACGGCTGCAGCGTTTCGGCGGGATGGCGCAGAAGCTCGACGAGGCGCGGGCCTTGGCCAAGTCGGTTACCTGGACGCCTAACGAGGCGGCGCGGCATGGGCTTGAGATCAACAAAGACGGCGTGCGTCGCTCGGCTTACGAGCTTCTGGCGCATCCGGGCGTCGGCATGGCCTGGCTCAGTCGCGTCGAGCCGCGCTTTGCAAATCTTGACGCCAAGACCGCCGAGCGGCTCGAAACCGAAGCGAAATATTCGGTTTACCTCGATCGCCAGCAGGCCGATGTCGCGCAGATCAGGCACGAGGAATCGCGGCTTATCCCGGAGGCGATCGACTTTTCTGAGGTGCCGGGCCTGTCGAACGAGCTGAAGCAGAAGATGAAGACGCGCCAGCCGCGTTCGATTGCCGATGCGCAGCGCATGGAAGGCATGACGCCGGCGGCGCTTGCCATCATTGTCGCACATGTCCGCAATGCCGAGCTAGCCGCGCGAAGGTCTGTGGCGTGAGTTCGGATGCCTGGGCGGACCTGCAGAAAGCAGCGGGACCGGTTTCACGTGAAACATTCGGGCGCCTGCAGGCCTTCGAGCAGCTGTTCCTGAAATGGAACCGCAGCATCAATCTGGCGGCGCCGTCGACGCTGGACGATGTCTGGCGCCGGCATATCCTGGACAGCGCCCAGCTCGCGCGAATCGCGCCCGCCGCGACACGCTGGGTCGACCTCGGCTCGGGCGGCGGGTTTCCCGGATTGGTGCTTGGCTTCCTTCTGGCCGAGCGTCCCGGCGCCTCGATCGATCTGGTCGAAAGCAACCGCAAGAAAGCGTCGTTCCTGCAGTCGGTCATTGGCCAGTTCAACCTTCCTGCACGCGTTCTGGCCAAGCGTATTGGCGACAGCTATGCGCTTGTTTCCGCGCCGGAAATCGTCACGGCGCGGGCGCTGGCCGCGCTTCCGGATCTGCTCAATCTGGCAGCGCCTTGGCTCACCAAAGGAGCGCGCGCGCTGTTCCACAAAGGCCGGGATTACCGGGCCGAAGTGGAAGAAAGCACTCACCGCTGGGCCTTCGATCTGGTAGAACATTCGAGTATGACCGACCCACTCGGTGTCATCCTCGAAATCACTGACTTGCGCCCGGCGAAACAGCAATGAATTACTGGCATAAGCCCATGAGCACAGCACCGCGTATCATCACCGTCGCCAACCAGAAAGGCGGCGTCGGCAAGACGACGACTGCCATCAATCTGGCCACGGCGCTGGCAGCGATCGGCGAGCGCGTGCTGATCGTCGATCTCGATCCGCAGGGCAATGCCAGCACGGGGCTCGGCATCGACCGCAAGGACCGCACGGTTTCTTCCTATGATGTGCTGACCGGCGAGCTCGAGCTGGAGGCGGCTGCCGTGCCGACGGCGGTGCCGGGCCTGTCCATCGTGCCCTCGACACTCGACCTGCTCGGCATCGAGATGGAGATCGCCTCGGCCCCTGACCGCGTGCTCAGGCTGCGCAATGCGCTGCGCGCTGCGGCCGAACGCTCGGCGCCGTTCGGCTATGTGCTCATCGACTGCCCGCCCTCGCTCAATCTCTTGACTTTGAATTCAATGGCGGCAGCCGATTCCGTTCTCGTGCCGCTGCAATGCGAATTCTTCGCGCTGGAAGGTCTCAGCCAGTTGCTGGAGACGGTCGAGCAGGTGCGCCATACGATCAATCCGGACCTCACCATCCAGGGCATCGTTCTCACCATGTATGACGGGCGCAACAACCTCGCCAACCAGGTGGTGCAGGATGTGCGCACCCATATGGGCGACAAGGTGTATGAGACGATCATTCCGCGCAATGTACGCGTCTCCGAAGCGCCGTCCTACGGCAAGCCGGCGATCCTCTATGACCTGAAATGCTCGGGCAGTCAGGCCTATCTGCAGCTCGCCTCCGAGGTGATCCGCCGCGAGCGCAAGCTGCGCGCGGCTTGAAGGCTCGCCCTGCGGTCTTGGTTAATCTGCCGATTCGATTCCGAAACGATCTGGACACTATAATGAGCGAAGACCAATCGAGAAAAAGACTGGGCCGTGGCCTCGCGGCGCTGATCGGAGAAATCGATCGTCCGGCGGCGCCGGAAAAGCCGAGCCCGGCGGTGGCGGCCGACGGCAAGGTGCCGATCGAATTCGTCAGTCCGAACCCGAAGAATCCGCGCCGGCATTTCGGCGAGGCCGAGCTTGCCGACCTCGCCCAGTCGATCCGCGAGCATGGCGTGGTGCAGCCGGTGGTGGCGCGCCCCTCGCCTTCGCAGCCCGGCCGCTACGAGATCATCGCCGGCGAGCGGCGCTGGCGGGCGGCGCAGCGCGCCGGCCTGACCGAGATCCCGATCATCGTGCGCGACGTCAATGACCGCACCGCGCTGGAGCTGGCGATCATCGAGAACGTGCAGCGCGCCGATCTCAACCCGGTCGAGGAGGCGCAAGGCTATCAGCAGCTCATCGACGAGCATGGCTACACCCAGGCCGATCTCGGCCAGGTGATTGGCAAGAGCCGCAGCCATGTCGCCAACACGCTGAGGCTGTTGAAGCTGCCCAATGTCATCCAGAGCATGCTGGTGGATGGCGACCTGTCGGCCGGCCATGCCCGCACGCTGGTCACCGCCGAGGACCCGGCCGGGCTTGCCAAGCGCATCGTCAAGGAGGGGCTTTCGGTGCGCCAGGCGGAAGCGCTGGCCCAGATGCCCGCCGGTCCGACGCCGGCCAAGGTGAAGTCCGCCGCGAGCGCGCCCGATAAAGACCCCGACACGCTGGCGCTGGAGAAGCTGATGACCGATACGCTCGGCATGATCGTCAGCATCGAGCACAAGGGCAAGAGCGGCACGCTCAAAGTGGATTACCGCTCGCTGGAGCAGCTCGACGAGCTCTGCCGGCGGCTGAAGGACGAGCGGTAGACAGCTGGAGCGTCACGATATTTGGCTGTCGCTGAGACTTTGGCTGAACGCTGGATACGGCTGATATATTGGTGATAGACAGGGCGGGCGGTGTGCCGGCGGCGGTGGCTGGCGAGCCGGGGACGGCTAATCTCCTCCCCTTGTGGGGAGATGCCCGGCAGGCCAAGGGGCGCGGAGGAACGCTACATCTCCCGGAGCGAGCCAAGGAACGAGCGGCGCAGACATTAAAGCGACTGGCGTGACTGATCAGGCCGAGGCTTGATTGCCATGTTCAATCCGTCGCTGCTTCGCAGCGCCACCTTTCCCCTCTCCAGAGGGAAAGGAAGGGAGCGTTGCTGGACGAGCGTTGACGGTGAAAAGGCTTGGCGACTTCCTCTACCCCGTCGATCGGGGGAGAGGTGGCTCGGCGAAGCCGACGGAGCGGGGGTTCGACCAGCGCTACATTAGCCAATGCATTCGCCAAGCTGCCATGCACGCTATCGCCAAAGACCAGCCGCTTGGAAATGTGTGCATGCCGTAAAAAAAGGGGAGATCAGCCGGCATCGCGGTTTTCGCCAATCACAGGCAGCGACCGACGCTACATTGCGGCCGCGGCTCTTTATCCGGCCGCGCTTGATCTGTTGCCTGGACGAGAAGGTGTTGGATTCAGCGCCGGCGCCCTCCGCTTGACAGCCTAGGGCAACGGCGTACCTTGTATTAGTCCAAACTAAATTATGCCCTGGCGTGCCGATCAGTCGCGATGAGGGCTATCTGCCGTTCCGCCAGTGTTCGCGGAAACGGCACCGCCCCGCCGAAGCGATGTGCCCGACGCGCCTGACGCAAACGGGAGGTGGAAATGGCGGTCAGTTGGCGATTGTCCGGAAATTATTTCGAGAACTGCAGCTGCGATGTCGTGTGTCCGTGCCTGCTGTCCACCAAGGCGCAGCTGACATCGAAGCCGACGAAAGGCGTTTGCGACGTCGCTCTGGTCTTTCATATCGACAAGGGCAATTACGGCGACGTCCAATTGGATGGGCTCAACGTCGCGATGGTTGCGCACACGCCGGGTCCCATGGCGGACGGCAATTGGACGGCCGCCGCCTATATCGACGAACGCGCGAATGACAGGCAAACAGAAGCGCTGGGCGCCATCTTCACCGGTGCGGCCGGTGGGCCGATGGCTGCTTTGGCGCCGATGATCAGCACCAACCTCGGAGCCAAGAAGGTGCCGATCACATACCAGGTGGACGGCAAGAAGCGGTCGGTGGAGATTGCCGGCGTGATGCAGCTCGCGGTCGAACCGCTGCCGACAATGCGTGAGGATGGCGAGATGTGGGTGGCCTCCGGCCATCCCGTCAATCCTGACTGGCTCGGTCTGGCAATGGGGATGGAAGGCAATACTTTCACCGATCATGGCATGAGTTGGGACAACTCCCGCCGGAACGGACACTACGCCCCGATCAACTGGTCCGGCCAGCAGTAGTTCTTGCTGCGCATAGTCGGGACGAGCATCGCCGATGCTGACGTTGCAGCGAAACATTGTCCTCGCGCTGCTGATCGCAGCCGCAGCGGCGGCGTGGGCCGTGCTTGTCCGGCAGCAGACCGGCATGGACGCGGGCATGCGCATGGATATGTACTCACCCACCATGGGCATGACGGCCGCGCTCTTTGTTGCCGTCTGGTTGATCATGATGATTGCCATGATGTTTCCGGCGGCCGCGCCAATGATCCTGACCTTTCACCAGGTCCAGAGCGGCAAACGGGGGCGCGGCCAGGCGTTTGTCTCGACCTGGGTGTTCGTGGCCGGGTACATGCTGGTTTGGGCGTCGACGGGCGTTCTCGCCTTTGCCGGCGCGGCGGGCGCGGAGATGCTTGCTGCGCATGCGGGATTGGCCGCAGCGACAGCCGCGCGCATCGGCGGCGCGTTGCTGATGGTGGCGGGCGCCTATCAACTCTCCCCGTTGAAAGATCTGTGCCTCGCCAAATGCCGCTCGCCGATCGGTTTCATCCTGACCTCATGGCGCGATGGGCGCTGGGGGGCGGTGCGCATGGGCCTGCAGCATGGGCTCTTTTGCCTGGGCTGTTGCTGGCTGTTGTTTCTCGCCCTGTTTCCGCTCGGGATCATGAACGTCGCTGCAATGGCTGTGGTCACGCTGCTGGTCTTTGCGGAGAAGACGCTCCCGTATGGAGAGCGGATAGCGAAGGTGTCGGGCGTCGCCCTGCTTCTTTACGGCGCGGCGGTGCTGGTCTTTCCGCAGGCGCTGCCAACCTTCCAGCCGGCGGACACGATGACGATGAACTGATCGGAGGCGACCCTCGGACGAAAGGATCGCCGCGCACGGATCGCCAGCGTTATCGCTCGTGCCGGAACGCGTTGACGCCTCACGCGAGGCCCCCTCTGTCGCCTGCGGCGACATCTCCCCCTCAAGGGGGGAGATCAGCCGCGTTGCCCCAGCCTCGCGCTTTCGATGGCGATGCCGAGCAGCGCCTGCCGGGCCAGCGCTTCCGACAGATCGGGTCGTTTGCGTGTCTGCAGAACAGCCGTCTGCAGTCGGCCCAGCGCGCGGCCGAGCGCCTCGCTGTTCCAGCGTTCCAGCGTCTTTTCCACCAGCTTGCGACGCGAGAAGAAGACGGGCGGCCGGGCGCCGGCGACGACCGAGGCGGCATTGCGGCCGCCGGTCTCCATCTGAGCGCGCATCAGCTGGATAGCCTGCAATTGCCGCATCGCCGAGGACAGCACCAGGAAGGGATGGCCGCCCGATTGGCAGTGGCGGTTGAAGGCGATGTCGAAGTCGCCGGCCTTGCCGTCCAGCATGGCGTCGACCGCGGCGTCGAAGGAAGCGCCGGAGACATCGCCGGACAGCGCGTTGACGTCGTCGACGTCGATTTCCTTGTGGCCGTGCGCATAGAGCACCAGCTTCTCGATCTCGCCGCGCGAGGCAAGCCGATCGCCGCCGAGATTGCGCCGCAGCGCCTGGCGCGCGTCCAGCGTCATCGACATGCCGGCCTTGCGCAGCTCGTCGTCGATCACCGTATCCAGGTCGCGGGCCTCATCAGCGTAGCAGGGCAAGGCGATCGCGTTGCCCGCGGCCTCGACGATGGCCCTGAGGCCCGTGCCTTTCTTCAGGTCGCCGGCCTCGATGAGGATGATGGCGTCGCGCGCGGGCTCGGCGGTCAGCGCCTTGATGTCGTCGGCCAGCGCCTTCTGGCCGCTGGCGTTGCGCACCCAAAGCAGCCGCCGGTCGGAAAACATCGGCACCGTGCGCGCTTCGTCGAGCAGGCGGCCTTCGTCGCGGTCGACTTCGGCGCCGTCCAGCCTGACGACGGAGAACGGGTCGTCGAGCGGCAGGCCGGTTTTCGCGGCGAAGGTTTTCGCCCGCTCGGCGACAAGGCCGCGGTCTGGACCGTAAAGCAGGACGATTCCCATGGCCGGATCCGGCCTCGCCAGCCACGAATCGACCTCGTATCCCTTCTTCTGTGCCATGCCAGGTGGGTTAGCACGGGGCGGAGGCCGAGTGAACGGAGAAGCGGCCGGCCTCTCTCGTCATTCTCGGGCTTGACCCGAGAATCCATGCCGTGACCTCTGTCGAGGGCGCAAGGGTGCAGAATATTCTGTAACTGCTGCAACGCCTTAACGTCACGGCATGGCAACTGTGTTCATGCGAATGCGGTTTTGTCGCGCATGATGGCGTTGAGGACGACGAGGAGCTTCCTTGCGACG